>DASRXO010000154.1:0-2018 GCA_035654095.1 Telluria sp. | reverse complement strand
CCGATACCCACGACCATGCGCGCCGCGCCGCGCGGCTGGCCACGGTCGACTACGAGGAACTGCCCGCGATCCTGACCCCGCAGGCCGCCAGGGCCGCGCAGTCCTGGGTGCTGCCGCCGATGCGGCTGGCGCGCGGTGACTGCCAGGCCGCGTTCGAGCGCGCGCCGCATGCCGTCAAGGGCGAGCTGTATGTCGGCGGCCAGGAGCAGTTCTACCTCGAAGGCCAGATCGCCTACGCGATGCCGAAGGAAGACAAGGGCATGCTGGTGCTGTGCTCGACCCAGCACCCGAGCGAGATGCAGCATGTGGTGGCGCACGCGCTCGGGGTCCACTCGCACAACATCGTGGTCGAATGCCGGCGCATGGGCGGCGGCTTCGGCGGCAAGGAGTCGCAGTCGGCGCAGTTCGCCTGCATCGCGGCGCTCGCGGCGAAGCGGCTGCAGCGGCCGGTGAAGCTGCGCCTCGACCGCGACGACGACATGCTCGTCACCGGCAAGCGCCACTGCTTCCATTACGACTACGAAGTCGGCTACGACGACGACGGCCGGATCCTCGCCGCCAAGGTCGACATGGTCACCCGCGCCGGCTTCTCGGCCGACCTGTCCGGCCCCGTCGCCACGCGCGCGGTCTGCCACTTCGACAATACCTACTACCTGTCGGACGTCGACATCCGCGCCGCCTGCGGCAAGACCAACACCCAGTCGAACACCGCCTTCCGCGGCTTCGGCGGGCCGCAGGGCGCGATCGCGATCGAATACGTGATCGACGAGATCGCCCGCAATCTGGGGCGCGACGCGCTCGACATCCGGCGCCTGAATTTCTACGGGCGCGAGGAGCGCAACGTCACGCCCTACGGCCAGCTGGTGGCCGACAATGTGATCCACGCGCTGTCGGCCGAACTCGAAGCGACCAGCGACTACCGCGCGCGGCGCGCGGCGGTCGCCGCCTTCAACGCCGCCAGCCCAGTGCTCAAGAAAGGGCTGGCGTTCACGCCGGTCAAGTTCGGCATCGCCTTCAACGTCACCCACCTGAACCAGGCCGGCGCGCTGGTGCATGTGTATGTGGACGGCTCGATCATCGTCAACCATGGCGGCACCGAGATGGGGCAGGGCATCAACACCAAGGTGATGCAGGTGGTGGCGCAGGAATTGGGCGTGGACCTGTCGCATGTGCGCGCCACCGCGACCGACACCAGCAAGGTCGCCAACACCTCGGCCACCGCGGCATCGACCGGCGCCGATTTGAACGGCAAGGCGGCGCAGGACGCGGCGCGCAAGATCCGCGAGCGGCTCGCGGCCTATGCGGTCACGCTGTATGGCGGCGACGTCACCGGCGTGCGCTTCGCGGCCGACATGGTCGGCGTGAACGGGCACGAGCTGCCGTTCGCGGCACTGGTGCAGAAGGCCTACCTCGCGCGGGTCCAGCTGTGGTCGGACGGCTTCTACGCCACGCCCGGCCTGCACTGGGATCCGAAGACCATGAACGGCCGGCCGTTCTCCTATTTCGCGTACGGCGCGGCGGTGGCCGAGGTGGTGGTCGACACCCTCACCGGCGAATGGAAGCTGCTGCGCGCCGACGCGCTGTACGACGCCGGCCAGTCGCTCAATCCGGCGATCGACATCGGCCAGGTCGAGGGCGCCTTCATCCAGGGCATGGGCTGGCTCACCACCGAGGAGTTGTGGTGGAACCCGGGCGGCAAGCTGATGACGCATGCGCCGTCGACCTACAAGATCCCCGGCGTGTCCGACTGTCCCGAGGACTTCCGGGTGCGCCTGTTCGAGAACCGCAACGTGGAGGACAGCATCCACCGTTCGAAAGCGGTGGGCGAGCCGCCGCTGCTGCTGCCGTTCTCGGTGTTCTTCGCGATCCGCGACGCGGTGTCGGCGGTCGGCGGCCACAAGGTCCATCCGCCGCTGAATGCGCCGGCCACCAGCGAAGAAATCCTGAAAGCGATTACCGCGGTCGAAGCAGCCGTGCGGGGAAGGGCGTGATGGACGACTGGCTGACGGGCGCCGCGC
>DASRXO010000153.1:0-4610 GCA_035654095.1 Telluria sp. | reverse complement strand
AGGAATTCGGCGTTGAGCAGGTAGGATGCGGCGCTGAAGGCGGATAATGGGGTGGCTTTCCATTCGGGCGCGGCGAAGCGGCGGTCGTTCAGCGCCGGCGTTTTGGCGCCGAGGAAGTCCTGCCACAGCGCGCCGGCCTTGTGCAGGTAGTCGTTCTTGATCGCTTCCAGCGCGGCCGGCTTGATGCCCGCGCCGTGATCGGCGAGGATGGCGGCCAGCGGGTTGGCGTCCATCTCTGGCAGCTTCATCCACGTCTGCCAGACGGCGGGATCCGAGAACTGGGCCATCCAGGCCGCGGCCATGGCTTGGGGATCGGGCATGTTCATATGTGCTTCCATGGTTAAAGTTAGAATCGCTTATCTCATCAAGGAATGGTATGTGGATCGTCGCCATAGCATGGATTTACGTGGTCGGCCTGATGGCCATCACCGAACCCAACGCCCTTGCCGGAATTATGACTTTTTTCGGCTATTGTGTGTTGCCATTATCGTTAGTGTATTACGTCGCCGGCTCGGGGCGCAGGCGCGCACGGCGGGACGCCGCGCGGCGCCCGGCCGCCACGCCGCCGCCCGCCCCCGCCTGCGCGTGCGATGGCGGGGCCGATCCCAGCCGGGCGGAGAGCGGCAGCGACTAAGTATTGAGCAGGCTCGTTAGCCCTGCTTGAGCCAGATCAAAGTCGCCTGCCGTCCCGTGACGCCGTCGCGGCGGTAGGAATAGAAGGTGTCGCGCTCGCTCACGGTGCAGCGGTTGCCGCCGTGCACGCGGGTGACACCGTCGCGCGCCAGGAACAGGCGCGCCAGCGCGTAGATGTCGGCCAGGTATTTGCCGGCGCGGCCGGGATAGGGCGCGAAGGCCGCCTTCACCCGCCCCGCTTCGGCGGCGTCGCGCGCGCCGGCGACGAAGGCGCCGAGCACATCGGCGCCCACTTCGAATTGTTGCGGACCGATCGCGGGGCCCAGCCAGGCCGTGATCTCGCCGGCCCCGGCGGCGCGCATGGCGGCCACCGTTGCGCCCAGCACGCCGGCAGCCAGGCCGCGCCAGCCTGCGTGCGCCGCGCCCACCACCGTGCCGTCGAGATCGGCGAACAGCACCGGCAGACAATCGGCCGTCAGCACCGTGCTGACCACGCCGGGCGCGCTGGCGATGCTGGCGTCGGCCACCTGCACCGGCGCACCGGGCCGCACGCTGGCGGCGTCGGCCACGGCCGCGCCGTGCACCTGCGAGATCCATGCCGGACGGCCCGGCAGCGCGGCCTCCAGCGCCGCGCGGTTGGCGCGCACCGCGTCCGGCTCGTCGCCCGAGTGCAAACCGAGGTTGAAGCCGCCGCCGCCGCACGCATCGTCATACGGCCCGGCGCTGACGCCGCCCTCGCGGGTGGTGCTCAGGGCGCCGACGTTGGCGGGCGCATCCGGCCAGTCGGGAATCAGCAAGCCCATCAGACCTGTTCGGGCTCGGCGATGCCGGCCCTGGCGATCAGCTCGGCGAAGTCATCGGCCAGCGCCACGATCCATTCGCACTGCTCGCCGCTGGCCGGATGCACCAGGCCGAGGCGGCGCGCCTGCAGCGCCTGGCGCGGGAAGACCGGCGCCAGGTGCTGCTTGCCGTACACCGAGTCGCCCACCAGCGCGTAGCCGATCGACAGCATGTGCACGCGGATCTGGTGGGTGCGTCCGGTTTCGAGCTGGCACTGGACCAGGCTGACCGGGCGCCGGTCCAGCATGCCGGTGGCCAGGCGCTGGTAATGCGTGATCGCCGGCTTGGCCGAGAAGTTGGTCGAGACCGCCATCTTGACGCGGTCCTTCGGATGCCGGCCCATCGAGGCGTCGATGGTGCTGTTCAACTGCGGCGTGCCCCACACCAGCGCAAAGTATTCGCGCTTGACGCTGCGCGCCTGCAGCTGGCGCACCAGGTCGGTCTGGGCGGCCAGCGTCTTGCCGATCACCATCAGGCCGCTGGTGTCCTTGTCGAGCCGGTGCACGATGCCGGCGCGCGGCACGCCCGCCAGTTGCGGGCAATGGTGCAGCAGGCCGTTGAGCAAGGTGCCCGACCAGTTGCCCGCGCCCGGATGCACGACCAGCCCGGCAGGCTTGTTGATCACGATGATGTGCTCGTCCTCGAACACGATGTCGAGCGCGATATCTTCCGGCGTGTAGGCCGCGTCTTCGGGTGCCGCTTGCGGTTCGATGAGCACCGTTTCATCGCCATATGCGGTATCCTTGCCGCGCGCCGGTTTGCCGTCTACCATGACGTGGCCGGCGTCGAACCAGAGCTGCAGGCGGCTGCGCGAAAATTGCGGCACCAGGCCGGCGACCACCTTGTCGAGGCGCTGGCCGCAGGCGTCCGGCGTCAGCGCGAGGGTGATCGGGGACAGGTCGGTGCCGCTGTCGGCGGGCGCGAAATCGGCGTCGCTGTCATCGTCCAGATCGGGGTCTACGGGCAAATCCGCCGAATTCGGCGTTGGAGTTAAGGTCACAGCAGTCCCATCGGCTATAATCAGCCTTTCGTTGAATCTCGGTTAATACTCTCTTGCAAAAAGCTATGCAAAAAAAATTATCTCTAGTGCTTGCTACGTGTGTGCTGCTGAGTTTGTCAGCTTGCGGTTTGTTCCCGGAAAAAGAAGACGAGACCAAAAACTGGTCGGCGACGAAATTATACGCTGAGGCGCGCGACGAAATGTCCGGCGGCCATTACGAAGCGGCGATCAAGCTGTTCGAGAAGCTCGAATCGAGCTACCCCTTCGGTACCTACGCGGCGCAAGCGCAGATGGAAATCGCCTATGCCTACTACAAGTCGCAGGACCAGGCGGAGGCGCTGGCGGCGGTCGAGCGCTTCATCAAGCTGCACCCGAATCATCCGGCGGTCGATTATATGTATTACCTGCGCGGCCTGATCAACTTCAACGACCAGCTCGGCTTCATGAGCTTCCTCTATTCGCAGGACCCGACCGAGCGCGACCCGAAGGCGACGCGCGAGGCCTTCGTGGCATTCAAGGCACTGGTCGACAAATTCCCGGACAGCAAATACGCGCCCGATTCGATCGCGCGCATGAAGTACCTGGTCAACGCGATGGCGCAGTATGAAGTGCACGTGGCGGAATACTACTACCGGCGCGGCGCCTACCTGGCCTCGCTGAACCGCGCGATGAATGCGGTCAACGACTACCGCGACGCGCCGGCGACCGAAGAGGGGCTGTTCCTGACGATCCGCAACTACGACAAGATGGGCATGCTCGACCTGCGCGACGACGCCCAGCGCGTGTTCGTCAAAAACTACCCCAACAGCCGCTTCCTGAACCCGAACGCCGGCGCCCGCCCGTGGTGGAATTTCTGGTCCAAGAAGGCCGACTAAACCGCCTGCGTCGTCCTCGCGCAAGCGTGTTCCAAAACCGGGGACAGACCCTAATTTCGAAATCGGGGACAGACCCCGATTTCGAAATTAGGGTCTGTCCCCGGTTTTGCGGTTTCAGGCTGCGAGCTTGCGGCGGAAGATCCAGGTCCGCGCGTCGGAATCGCGCTTGACGAAGCTGTAGCCGTCGACCTTGAATGCCTTCAGCTTCTCGGGGTCGGTGATGCCCTTCACCGCCGCATAGCGCGCCATCAGCCCGCGCGCACGCTTGGCGAAGAAGGAAATGATCTTGTACTTGCCGTTCTTCCAGTCCTCGAACACCGGCGTGATCACCGGCACCGGCAACAGCGCCGGCTTCACCGACCTGAAATACTCTTCCGAGGCGAGGTTGACCAGCGCCTTCGCCTCGTTGGCCGCAATCGTCTCGTTCAGCGTGCGCGTCAGCTCCTCGCCCCAGAACGCATACAGGTCCTTGCCATGCGGCGTGCCGAGGCGGGTGCCCATCTCCAGCCGGTGCGGGTGGATCAGGTCGAACGGCCGCAGCACCCCGTACAGCCCGGACAGGATGCGCACGCTGGCCTGCGCATACGCCAGCTGCTTCGGCTTCAGCGAACGCGCGTCGAGGCCCGCATACACGTCGCCGTTGAAGGCCATGATGGCCTGGCGCGCCTCGCCCGTGTCGCGGCTCCAGCTGGCGTAGCGCGCCACGTTCAGCGCGGACAGGCTGTCGGACAAGTCCATCAGCGCGCCCAGCTGCACCGGCGAATAGCCGCGCAGCACGTCGATCAACTGGCTGGACCGGTCGAGGAAATCGGGAATGCTCTGCAGCTTGGTGGCGGGCGGCGTTTCGAAGTCGAGCGATTTTGCAGGCGACAAGACAATCAGCATATGGTTCAATCAACATCCAACAAATAGAATTGCCGACATGATACCCGCTCCCGCCAAACGCATCGTCCTCGACACCAATGTCTGCCTCGACCTGTTCGTGTTCCATGATCCGCGCTGGGCGCGCCTGCTGGCGGCGATCGAAAGCGGCGCGGTCCAGGCCATCACGCGCGAGGATTGCCGCGCCGAGTACAAGGTGGTGCTGCACTACCCGCACCTGCCGCTCGACGACGACAGCCGCCCGCGCTCGGCGGCCCGCTTCGATGCCTTGATCAAGCTGGTGGCGCCGCAGCCGAAACCGATCCGTCTGCCGGTCTGTTCCGACAAGGACGACCAGAAATTCCTCGAGCTGGCGCGCGACGCCGGCGCCGATATCCTGA
>DASRXO010000152.1:0-4881 GCA_035654095.1 Telluria sp. | reverse complement strand
GCGTCGATCAGCGCCGCGCGCGATGGGTAGCCGAGCGTGGACAGCATCGCTGCCTGGTCGGATTCGGAAGGACCGATGTGGCGCGGGATGAAGGCGTCGCGTGCTTCGAGTTGGGTCAGGCTGGTACGGGTCATGGTAGGGCCAAAAAATGCTGGCCGCCGGCGGGGCGCCGGCAGCCGGTTGGAAGGAACGACAGGGTGGCCGCGCGCAATGCCGCGGCCGGACCGGGGGCTTACTCCGCGGTGGTCTTGCCGTAAGCGGCGGCGTCGAGCAGGCCGTTGATGGCGTTGGCGTCGCTCGGCTTGAGCTTGAACAGCCAGGCCGCGTAGGCGTCGGCGTTGATCGATTCCGGCGCGGCGGCCACGGCGTCGTTGACGGCCACCACCTCGCCCGAGACCGGCGCGTAGATGTCACTGGCGGCCTTGACCGATTCCACCACCGCGGCGTCGTCGCCGGCGGTGTAGGTCTTGCCGACTTTCGGCAGCTCGACGAACACGATATCGCCGAGCGCGTCCTGCGCGTACTCGGTGATGCCGACGGTGATGCTGCCGTCCGCTTCGGCACGAATCCATTCATGGGACTCGGTGTATTTCAGGTCGGCGGGAATGTTCATGGTATTGGCTCCAGTGGGGGTGAGGTTTGAGTATAGGGATATTCAGGCAACCAGGATCTTGCCGTTGCGGACGAACGGCAGCTTGACCACCGACGCGGCCAGCTTCTTGTCGCGGATCTCGACCTGCACGGTGTCGCCGATCGCCACGTCCTTGGGCACACGCGCCAGCGCGATCGCCTGCTGCATGCTCGGGCTGAAGGTGCCGCTGGTGATTTCGCCGACCGTGCCGGAGCTTGCGACGACCTTCTGGTGGGCGCGCAGCACGCCGCCTTTTTCGCGCAGGATCAGGCCCACGAACTGGGCGTTCTGGCCCAGCCGCTGGAGCGCCGCCTTGCCGATGAAGTCGCGCTCGGCGACCAGGTCGATGGTCCATGCCAGGCCGGCGTCGAGCGGGTTGACGGTGTCGTCCATGTCCTGGCCGTAGAGGTTCATGCCGGCTTCGAGGCGCAGGGTGTCGCGCGCGCCGAGGCCGGCCGGCTTGACGCCCGCCGCGGCCAGCGCATTCCACAGCGCCTCGGCCTGCGCGGCGGGGAAGGCCAGTTCGAAGCCGTCCTCGCCGGTGTAGCCGGTGCGCGCGACCATCACCGCGCCGAACGCGGTGTCGTTCACGATCACGGCATTGAAGGGTTTCAGCGGCTCGGACGGCGCCTGGGTGGTCGGCAGCACCTGCCAGACCTTGGCGCGCGCGTGCGGGCCCTGCACCGCGATCAGCGCCATCGCATTGGCGCCGTCGCGCCGCTGGGTGACCTTGACGCCGCTGTTGGTGGCCGCGTTCTGCGCGTCGATCCAGGCGATATCCTTTTCCGCGGTGCCGGCGTTGACCACCAGGCGGAACCAGCTCTCGCTGAAGAAATAGACGATCAGGTCGTCGATCACGAAGCCCTGCGGATTGAGCATGCAGGAGTAGAGCGCCTTGCCCGGCGCCTGCAGCTTGTCGACGTTATTGGCCAGCAGGCCGCGCAGGAAGGCGCGCACGTTGGCGCCTTCGAGATCGACCACGCACATGTGCGACACGTCGAACATGCCGACGTCGGTACGCACCGCATGGTGCTCTTCGATCTGCGAACCGTAATTGACGGGCATGTCCCAGCCGCCGAAGTCGACCATCTTGGCGCCGGCGGCGCGGTGTGCGGAATTGAGCGGGGTCGCTTTAAGCGTCATGGAGTCCTCAGGGCAGTGATAAAAGGGGTACGCCGAACAGACGCGAAGGGCCGCTATGGCCGTTCGCGAGTGATCGCGCCCCTCTGTCCTTGGTACCTGAGAGATAGCGGAGAAGATGCCGCCTGCCCCTTCGGTGGGCCGCCGGCATGGTGCCGCGGCCGCTCTCCAGAGTTCAACCGGCTGCGCAGTGCGCCGCCGACCCCTGACCGGTCCTTTTGCCTGAGAGTTTTTGGGTAATGCCCCTTCGGCGGCAGCGCCTGGCTGCCCTCTCCCGATCAAGAGTGTGGAGGATATGCCAGCGTGGGCTTGCTGTCAACCTCGCGGGGCGGGGTGCGCACGGGACACGCGCGCGCTCAAGGCTTTCTTCCCCTCCATTTGTTAAAATCATGCATCCACTTTGCGGGTAAAACAGCCATGAGCGAAGACCAAGCGAAACACGAAAAAGACGCCTACTACACCTTGTCGGGCGATGTGAACAGCGACATGGTGCATCGGGTGTTCGAAGCGGTGTCCCACATGACCGAAGAGGGCGTCGATACGGCGCACGTGCTAATGCAGTCGAATGGCGGTTATGTCAGCGACGGCCTGTGCCTGTATAACTTCCTGGCCAACGCGCCGGTCAAGTTCGTGATGTACAACGGGGGTGCGGTGGCCTCGATCGCGGTGATCCTGTTCCTGTCGGGGCAGCGGCGTTATGCGAGCGAGACGGCGCGCTTCATGGTGCACAAGTCGCACGCGACGGCCTCGCCCGGCGCGCGGCCGGATGCGCTGAACATCATCGTCGAAGGCTTGCGGGCCGACGATGCGCGCACCGAGGCGATCTTGCGCAAGCACGTGGAGCTGACGCCCGAGCAGTGGGCGATCCACCAGTACTCCGACCTGCACCTGAACTCGCGCGACGCCAAGGTGGCGGGCATGGTGGACGACATCGTCGACTTCGCCCCGCCCAAGGGCATCCACCTCCGCAACATCTAAAAACCGGGGTCAGTGCCGACATTCGGACATTAAATAGGGTCAGAGTCGAATTAATTCGAGATGCATGAATTAATTCGACTCTGACCCTATTTAATGTCCGAATGTCGGCACTGACCCCGGTTTTCAAAAAAGAAAAGAGCCCGTCAACGGCGGGGCCGTTGCAGACTCTTTCGATGGTCCCTGTGTCGCTACTGTGACGGCGGCGCCCGGAAGCCCGGCGTCGCCCAGCTTAGCTGCACGACCGCGCTACTCAGCGCTTGTCGTCGTTCTTGTGGCTTTGACGGCCGGCTTCCGCATGCTGCTCCGGCGTGCCGCCGCGCATGCCCGAGCCCGAACCCGATTGCTTGTTGCCCGCGCCGGAGCCCGAACCGGACTGACGGCTCGAGCCGCTGTCGTCGTTCTTGTGGCTCTGCCGACCAGCCTCGACATGCTGCTCGTGGGTGCCGCCTTGGCTGCCGGAACGCGAGCCCGACTGCTTGTTCGCACTGGAGCTGTCGCTCTGCTTGTTGCCTTGACCGCCTTTTTGATTCGAGTTCATATTCATTCCTTTACAGAGTTTGAAAATGTAGTGCGCCGGTTGCAGCCAAAAAATGTTTCCCGACCACGTTTCCGGTGACACAATCATGCGATCCGCACTGTTGATCGGGTATCGGATGATGCCCTGATCCAGTGTAGGAGATACTCCTACAAAATTGAAATAGTTTAGAACTCTTCCCAGTCGACGTCGGTGGCCGCGGTGCTCGCCCGTTTGGCGGTCTGGACGGGCGCCGCTTTGCGTGCCGGCGCCGCTCGCTCGCTGCCGGCGCGCGCCCGCACCGGGGCCGCCATCTTGGCCGGCCTGGCCGCTGCCGCCTTCACCGGATGCCCGACCGCCGCCTGCATGGGCGCGGCGCGCGCCGGTGCAGCGCCCAATGCGAAAGCGCCGACCACCCGGCTCAGGCTGCCCGCCTGCTCGCGCATCGCGGCCGCCGCGGCCGCCGATTCCTCGACCAGCGCGGCGTTCTGCTGGGTCGCCTGGTCCATCGCCGCGATCGCCTGGTTGACTTGTTCGATGCCGGTGGTCTGCTCGGCGCTGGCGTCGGCGATTTCGCCGATGATGTCGGTCACCCGCTTGACGCTGGTGACCACCTCGTTCATGGTGCTGCCGGCCTTGTCGGCCAACAGCGTGCCGGCGTTGACCTTCTCGACCGAGTCGTCGATCAGCGCCTTGATTTCCTTGGCCGCCGCGGCCGAGCGCTGCGCCAGGTTGCGCACCTCGGACGCGACGACCGCGAAGCCGCGCCCCTGTTCGCCGGCGCGCGCCGCCTCGACCGCCGCGTTGAGCGCGAGGATATTGGTCTGGAAGGCGATGCCGTCGATCACGCCGATGATTTCGGCGATCCGCTTCGAGGAGTCGTTGATCGAGGCCATGGTGCCGACCACCTCGGCCACCACTTCGCCGCCCTTGACCGCCACTTCCGAGGCCGAGACCGCCAACTTGCTGGCCTGGTGCGCGTGCTCGGCGTTTTGCTTGACGGTGGCGGTCAGCTCTTCCATCGACGAGGCGGTCTCTTCGAGCGAGGCGGCTTGCTGCTCGGTGCGCGCCGACAGGTCGAGATTGCCGGCCGCGATCTGCCCCGCGCCGCTGGCGATGGTCTCGGTGCCCGCGCGTACCTTGACGATCATCGCGACCAGCTTGTCGTTCATCTCCTGCAAGGCGTGCATCAGGCCGTCGGCGCGCTCGCGCTCGGCGCCGTCGATGCGGGTGCCGAGGTCGCCCGCGGCCACCCGGCGCGCCACGGCGATCGCCTGCTGCAGCGGCCGCGCGATCTCGGCCGCGAGCCACAGGCACAGCGTCACGGCCAGCAGCACGCCGGCGGCCAGGCTGGCGAGCGCGCCGTTGCGGGCCGCGGCAAAGTCGGACTGCACCAGCTCGGCCGCGCGCGCGCCGGCGGGGCCGCTCAATTTCCGGCTCAATTCGGCCGTAATATGGCTAAGCTCGCCGAGTTGCAGCAGCAGCCAGCCCGCCACCGCCGCGCCGAACAGCAGCACGATGGCGAAGGCGGCGTACAGCTTGGTCCGGGTTTCCAGCTGGCGCGGGGTGGTCATGAGTGTTTCCTTCACGGTGGCGGTGCTTGTTATCTTAGGGAAAC
>DASRXO010000151.1:0-2665 GCA_035654095.1 Telluria sp. | reverse complement strand
CCGGCTCCTGGCGCGCGTCGCCGCTGCGCATCAGCACATCGTCGTGGTCCGAGGAGAAGGCGCGTTCGACGCTCTTCTTGGCCTTGTACTCCTGCCATTTGTTGTACGTGAAAACGCCGACGATAAACACGCCGCCGGCCGCGATCAGGCTCATTTGGAATTCTGTCATGCTGCTTGTGCCTCGGTTGCGAAATTCGCGGCAGACTCCATGTCCACCGCCACAATGCGCGATACACCCTGCTCCTGCATCGTCACACCGATCAGTTGATTGGCCATCTCCATCGCGATCTTGTTGTGCGAGATGAAGAGGAATTGGGTATGTTCCGACATCCGCTTGACCATGCGGCAGAAGCGCTCGGTGTTGGCGTCGTCCAGCGGTGCGTCGACCTCGTCGAGCAGGCAGAATGGCGCGGGATTCAGGCGGAACATGGAGAACACCAGCGCGGTCGCGGTGAGCGCTTTCTCGCCGCCCGACAGCAGGTGGATGGTCGCGTTCTTCTTGCCGGGCGGCTGGGCCATGACCTGCACGCCGGAGTCGAGGATCTCGTCGCCGGTCATCACCAGCTTGGCGTTACCGCCGCCGAACAGGATCGGGAACAGTTCGGAGAAGTGGTGGTTGACGCGGTCGAAGGTATCCTGCAGCAGCTCGCGGGTCTCCTTGTCGATCTTGTGGATCGCGTCTTCGAGCGTGGTGATCGCCTCGGTCAGATCGGCGTTCTGCGCGTCGAGGAAGTTCTTGCGTTCGGAGGCTTGCGCCAGTTCGTCCAGCGCCGCCAGGTTGACCGCACCCAGCGCCGCGACGGCATTGGTCAGGCGCGTGACTTCGCCCTGCAGGTAGGACGCCTTCATGTCCGGGTTGAGCTTCTCGTTGAGCGCCGCTTCGTCGGCTTCCACCGCCTTGAGCGCCTCGGCGAACTGCTCCTGGTTCAGGCGCGCGGCCTGCTCCTTGAGCTGCATCTCGGTGATCTTGTCGCGCTGCGGCTGCAGGCTGCGTTCGGCCTGCATGCGCGCCTCTTCGGCGTGGCGCAGCTGCTGGGTGATCTGGTCGAGTTCATGGCGCGCGTCGGACAGCGCGCGTTCCTGCGTGCTGCGGCGGTCCAGCAGCTCTTGCAGGCCATCGTTGGCGGCGCCGGTTTCGAGCGACGCCAGTTCCTGCTGGCCGACTTCGATGGCCTCGGCCACTTGGGCGGCCTGCTGGGTGGCGGTGGCGATATTGCGGCGCAGCTCATCGATCTTGCTGCGCTGGGACTTCTCGGCGAACTGCGCTTCCTGCGCCGCGCGTTCGAGCTCGCGCAGGCGTTCGCGGGCATCGGTCAGGGCCTGTTCACGGCCCAGGAATTCGGTCTGGCCGTCTTCGTGCGCGCCCTGCAGCTCGGCCAACTCGATGTCGAGCTGTTCGAACTTCTCTTCCGACTCCAGCTTGACCTGCTGCTGCTCGGCTTCCTGCGCCGCGATCTCGGCCAGGTCGGCCTGGATCTGGGTGCTGCGCTGGTTGAAGCGGGCTTCGACCTCGGATTGCTTGACCACGTCGATCTGCAGGCCGTGCACCGACTGCGTGAGGCCGGCGATGCGCTGGCGCGCGTCCTGCAGGCGGCGCGTGAGCTCGGCCACGGCCGCATCGGCACGCACCGAACGCGCGCGCGCCTCGTCGGCCAGCAGCGATTGGGCGCGCAGCTGCTTGCCGATGTTCTCGATCTCCTGCTGGCGGCCCAGCATGCCGTCCTGTTCCGCATCGGCGGCGTAGAAGCGCACGCTCGACTGCGTGACCACGTGGCCCTGGCGCGTGATGAAGGAGCCGCCCGCGGGCAGCTTGCTCCGCTCGGCGAAGGCGCTCGCGCTGTCTTCGGCGATGAAGACGTTGTGCAGCCAGTCGTGCAGCAGGCCGCGCAGGCCGGACTCGTTCAGCTTGAGCAGGTTGACGAAGGGCTTGAGGCCGGCGATGTCGCTTGGGGCTGCCGCTGCCGCCATCGACGGCGCGTACAGCGCCAGCTTGGCCGGCGGCGCATCGCTGAAGAAGGCCTTGGCCCAGTCGATGTTGGACATCTCGAGCGCGCCGGTGCGCTCGCGCAGCACGGCTTCGAGCGCGGTCTCCCAGCCCTGCTCGATGTGCAGTTTTTGCCACAGGCGCGGCAGCGTATCGAGTTCGTGTTTTTGCAGCCAGGGCTGGACCTTGCCCTGGGTTTGCACCCGTTCCTGCAGCTGCTTGAGCGCGGACAGGCGCGCCTCGAGCTGCGCGTTGGCCGCGGTTTCGGCGTTGACCTGGGCCTGCGCTTCGGCGCGCTCCGTTTCGATGCGCTCCTGCTGTTCGAGCGCGTCTTCCAGCAGCATGGTCTGCTCTTCGAGCGCCTGCTGCTTTTCCTCGAGCTGCATCCTGAGGTTGGCGAGGTGGCTGCTGTCGGGCAGGTTCAGGCCATTCTTCTCCTGCTGCAGGCGCTCGCGCCGCGTCAGCAGGCCGGACAAGATATTCGATGCGTTGCGCTGGTGCGCCGATTCGAGTTCGATCTGCTGCTGCGCCTGCATGATGCGGGCGCGCGACTCGGTGGTCTTGTGCTGCGCCTCGCGCCACGCGGTGTCGCGCGCCCGCATCATGCAGGCGCAGCAGCAGATCGAACTCGAATCGGCGCACCAGCGCAACGCATCGAATATCTTGTCCGGCCTGATGCGG
>DASRXO010000150.1:0-2443 GCA_035654095.1 Telluria sp. | reverse complement strand
TTGCTGGTGGGGTCGATCACCGACACCGTGTTGGTGTTCTGGTCGGCGGTGTAGACCCGGTCGCCGGGCGCAGGTGCGGCCTGCACGCCGGCGGCGAGCAGCAGAACCGGGAGAATCGTCGCTTTCATGATATGCCCTGTTATTGATTGGCTTGCGGATGCGCCTTGAGCCACGCATTCATGAGCTGGATTTCGATTTGCTGCTCGGCCAGGATGCCCTGCGCGAGGTTGCGCAGCTCGGGGTCCTTGGTGGTCAGCAGCAAGGCCTTGGCCATGTCGACCGCGCCCTGGTGATGGGGGATCATCATCGTGACGAAGTCGTGTTCGGGCTGGCCATTCATGGGCGCCTTGCGCATGCCGTAGTCCATCACCGCCATCGCGTCGCCCATCAGCTGGGCGAACGGTTTGGCGGTGCTGGCCACGAAGGGCGGCGGCGCGCTGTCCGCCGCTGCCGCCGCCCCGTGTTGGTGGACATGCTGGTGGCTGTCCTGGGCGGCGGCCACGCCGCAGGCGACGGCGGCGATCAGGCCGCAGGCGGCGCTGCGCAAGGTGCGGGAGGTCATGCCTGGGTATCCGGCTCGATGTAGATTTCGATGTTCGGCGCGGCGGCCGGGAAGATCTTCGCCAGCGGGATCTCGCTGCTGATGCCGTCGAAGTACCAGGTGACCGTGTCGGTGCCGTTGGTGAAGGTGACGGTGTCGCCATGCTTGACGTTGACGTAGCGGGTGTGGCTGTCGATGGTGATCTGGCGCGCAGCGGCGGCGCCGTTGGCCGGGCTGCCGTACAGGTCGGACGGGGTCAGGGCGAAGGCCGAGGTGCTGACGGCGAGCGAGGCGGCGAGGGCGAAGGCGGAAACGATTTTCATATGAGCTCCTGATGACTGTGTCGTTGGTGTTGCTTCCGTGTGGAAGTAGGATTACTGTAACGATCAGGCACTGCCGCGATCGTGACAGGCGGATGACAAGATTGTCATTTTGCGGAGGCGGTCGGCGTGGCCTTCTGTTAGACTGCGGCCAATAGCAGAGGGAGGACAGGATGGTGAAGCGAACCAGCATGGACAAGGCGCCTTGCCCGATCGCCCGGTCGCTCGACGCGATCGGCGACTGGTGGTCCCTGCTCATCGTGCGCGAGGCCTTCGGCAACGTGCGGCGCTTTAACGAGTTCCAGAAGCGGCTGGGGCTGGCCAAGAACATTCTCGCGGCGCGCTTGCGCGACCTGGTGGCCGAGGGCATCCTCGAGATGCAGCCGGCGTCGGACGGCAGCGCCTACCAGGAATATGTGCTGACCAAAAAGGGCCGGCGCCTGGTGACGGTGATGATCGCGCTCTGGCAGTGGGGCGAGGAAAACCTGTTCGAACCGGGCGAGGTCCCCACCCGCCTGCTCGACAAGGAAACCCGGCAGCCGCTGCGCAAGCTGCAACTGCAAACCGCCGACGGCCATCCGGTGCGCCCCTCGGACATCATGATCGGCGCGCCGGCGCCGGTGCCCGAGCTGCGCGCGCGCAAGTAAAAAAATTTTCATGGATGTGGTTGCATGTTTAAACCTAATCGGCTATGCTGGTTGCAATATGAAACCACATAGGAGTCCGTCATGAGCGTGCGATCCCTGAGCGCCGCCGCGCTGTTGCTGCTGGCAAGCAGCCTTGCCGTCGCCGACGAGCCGGTGAAGCCCGAGAAACCGAAGGACGCGGCGCCGACCAGCGCGGTCGCTGCGCCGGCCCCGCGCGCCCGCGCGCCGACCCGCGAGGAAGTCCGCGCCGAGGCGGTGGAAGCGGCCAGGCACCACCGCGCCACCCTGTCCGAATCGCTCGACTTCCTGAAGAATTAAGGCGCCCGCCCATGCCCGCGCCTAGAACGCATGGCGCATGCCGACGTTGACCGCGCTGTTGCCGGTGCCTACCTCGCTGTTGTTACCCACCGTGTAGCCGGCGCCGTTCTTGTTGCGGATGTGGGCATACGCGGCGTACACGCTGGTGCGCTTCGACAGCGTGTAGCTGTAGCCCAGGCCCCATTGCGAGGCATCCTGGTTGAACACCGTCTTGTCGTTCTTGTCGATGTAGGAGGCCATCACGGTGCCGTTGCCGACCGGCGCCGTCAGGCCGACCAGGAAGTCGTTGCTGTCGGTCGACGCGACCGGCCGCACGATGCTGCCGTAGGGGTTCGAGGTGTTCGGCAGCGGCGCGCTGTTGCTGCCCTTGTCGCGGCTGTAGGCGGCGAAGGCCTTCAGCATGCCGAGGTCGTAATTGGCGGCCAGCATGGTGTTGGTGCCGATGTCGCGGCTGGACGCCGGCACCGGCGGCGTCATCGCAGCGCCGGCCGCCGCAGTGATGTCGTTGTTGCGGTTGTTGTAGGCCAGCCGCACGTTCAGCGGCCCGCCGGTATAGGCCACCGCGGCGCCCATCTGGCGCCCGGCCTCGTTGCTGCCCTGCTGCTCGCCCATGCTGT
>DASRXO010000149.1:0-6997 GCA_035654095.1 Telluria sp. | reverse complement strand
AACGATTACCAGAACTGGACCACGGTGTACACCCAGCCGGCCGGTAATGGCGGCACCGAAGACATCTCGTTTGCCAGCACCGATGCGCGCTACGTGCGCATGCTTGGCTCGCAGCGTTCGTCGCAGTTCGGCTACTCGCTGTTCGAGTTCGAGGTCTACAACAAGGCCAGCACGCCGCAGTTTGCCGTCGCCGCCAGCGCCGGTGCCAACGGCAGCATCAGCCCGGCCGGCAACGTGCAGGTGAGCCAGGGCGCCAGCCAGACCTTCACCATCGCCGGCGCACCCGGTTTCGGGGTCGGCGTCGTGACGGTGGACGGCCAGAACGTCGGCGCCCTGTCCAGCTACACCTTCAACGATGTGCGGGCTGCGCACACCATCAGCGCGACCTTCGCGCCGAGCGCCGCCAGCGTCAACCTCGCCTTGAACAAGAACGCCACCAGCAGCGGCGACGAGAACGGCGGCCTGGGCGCGCCGAATGCGGTGGACGGCAAGGCCGACAGCCGTTGGTCGTCGGCCTTCGTCGACGCGTCGTGGATCGCGATCGACCTCGGTTCGGTGCAGGCCTTCAACCGGGTCGTGCTGCATTGGGAGAATGCGTATGGCAAGGCTTACCAGCTGCAAACGTCCAACGATGGCCAGAACTGGACCAAGGTCTACGAGAAAACCAATGGCACCGGCGGCACGGAAGACATTTCGTTCGCCAGCACCAGCGCACGCTACATCCGCCTGCTCGGCTCGCAGCGCTCCTCGCAGTACGGCTACTCGCTGTTCGAATTCGAGGTCTACAACACGGTCACCGATCCGGTGGCCGATGCGCCGCCCGACTATACGATCTTCCCGGGCTTCGTCGGTGTCGACCTGCGCAACAACACCAACGGCAAGTGGAGCGACGACCAGGTGTATGTCGCGGTGATCGCGCGCGATCCGGCCAATGGCCAGTTCGCATGGCTGAAACCGGACGGCACCATCGTCCCCGCCGCGGTCGCCGACAACGACGCGCCCAACCACTTGAGCAAGAACGGCCAGAACTACAGCAACTACTTCTTCACGCTGGCGCAGGCCAAGCTGCTGAAGCTGCCGAAGCTCGATTCCGGCCGCGTCTTCGTCTCGTTGGGCGGGCCGCTGTTCATCAAGATCCTCGAAGACGCCAACCACCAGGTCGGCTTCGCCGGTCCGAACGTGCTCAATCCGACCGATCCCAACATCGACGTGAATTTCGACTGGTACGAGTTCACCAACAACAACATCGGCTTGTGGATCAACACCACGCAGGTGGATCAGTTCAGCTTTCCGCTGCTGACCGATGTGTACGCGGCCAACCGCAGCTGGCACAAGCAGACCGGCATCAGCGAGCGCCGCGATGCGCTGTTCGCGGCCTACCAGGCAGAGACGCCGGCCGCATTCCAGCAGGGCTCGGTCTCGCCCTTCCGCATCATGGCGCCGGCCAAGAGTTCCTTCAACGCCGGCCAGCCGAACGGCAGCTATTTCGCCGCGAATGTGGATGAGGTCTGGAACCACTACAGCAGCAACACGCTGACGATCGACATGTGGGGCAACAGCCGGCGTTTCGATGGCACGGTGCAAGGCGGGAAGCTGGTGTTCACCGAGGTCGACAAGGGTAACGGCGCCTTCGTCGGCGGTACCTACACGGTCGGCAAGCCGACCACCCAGGACATCCTCGAAGGCAGCGGCACGCTGGCGACCGGCAACTCCACCGAGCTGGCGCTCGAGGCGCAAATCTGCGCAGCCTTCAACCGCCACATCATGCTCGATTCGAGCAAGTGGGCCACGCCAAGCGCATGGTATGCAGCCGCGCCCGCCAACGCGTACGCCAAGTTCTGGCACGATCACAGCGTCGGCGGACTGGCCTACGGCTTCGCCTACGATGACGTGTCGGACCAAAGTTCGACCATCATGGCGGTCAACCCGGAGCACGCGGTGTTCACGATCGGCTGGTAAGCCGCGAGGAGCAAGCGGCAAGGGCCCTTCGCGGGCCCTTTTTTAATGCACGTTGCGTGCGATGAAGTAGACAGCCGCGACGAGTACGGTCGCGAAACCGTACATTTTCCATGTCAGCGCGTTGATTTCCTTCTGAAATTCAACGCGCAGCTCGGCTCGCAGCTCGGCAATGTCCTGTTTGGTCGCATAGTTGGACAGGATGACCGCCAAATCGGTTTTCACCTTGGCCATGTCATTCTCCAGCGCCAGAAATCGCGAATCGGTATCCATCCAACCATCATCGGAAGATCGATCGCAGGTGTCAACCGGCGCACGCTTCGATCGCGCGGCCGGTTGAGCGGTCTCAACTTACTGGATCACGCGGTAGCAGGGCACATACGTCTTGCCCGGTAATTTCATCCGGCTTTGCGCCACGAACGAGGCCAGCAGCGCGTCCATCGGCCCCATGATCGCGGCATCGCCGTGGATTTCGAAATGGCCGAATTGTTCGATCGCGCGGATCCCCTCGTCCTTCACATTCCCCGCCACCACGCCCGAAAACGCGCGCCGCAGATTGGCCGCCAGCATATGCACTTCCTGGTCCTTGTGCAGGCTCAGGTTGCGCATGTTCTCGTGGTTAGGCTTGAACGGCCGCTGGAATTCCTGGTCGATCTTGAGCAGCCAGTTGAAATAATAGGCGTCGCTGCGCGACTTGCGGAATTCGCGCACCTGGCGCATCCCGACCTGCATTTCCTGGGCCACCAGCTCGGGATCGTCGATGATGATCTTGTAGCGCCTTTGCGCCTCTTCGCCCAGGGTCTGCGCGATGAATTCGTTAATCTGCTTGAAGTAATCGCGCGACGTTTCCGGCCCTGTAAATACCAACGGGAAGGGAATATCCGCATTATCCGGATGCAGCAGGATGCCGAGAATGTACAGGATTTCCTCGGCGGTGCCGGCGCCGCCCGGGAACACGATGATCCCGTGCCCCACGCGCACGAAGGCTTCCAGCCGCTTTTCGATATCCGGCATGATGACCAGGTCGTTGACGATCGGGTTCGGCGACTCGGCCGCGATAATCCCCGGCTCCGAAATCCCGAGATAGCGTCCGCCCGTCAGCCGCTGTTTGGCGTGGCCGATGGTGGCGCCCTTCATCGGCCCCTTCATCGCGCCCGGGCCGCAGCCGGTGCAGATGTCGAGGTCGCGCAAACCCATCTGGTAGCCGACTTCCTTCGAATAATTGTATTCGACCCGGTTGATCGAATGGCCGCCCCAGCACACCACCAGGTTCGGATTGCGCTGCGGCTGCAGCACGTTCGCATTACGCAGGATGTGAAACACCGAATCGGTGATGCCTTCGGTGCGCGCCATGTCGAATTTCGGGTTATCGGTGATTTCGCTGCTGATGAAAACGATATCGCGCAGCACCGCGAACAGGTGTTCGTGGATCCCCTTGATCATTTTGCCGTCCACGAAAGCGATGGCCGGCGCGCCCTTGATATCGAGCTTGATGCCGCGCTCGCGCTGCACCACGCTGATCTCGAACGATTCATACCGTTCCAACAATTCCTTCCCATCGTCGATCGAGCTGCCGCAATTGAGCACGGCCAGCGCGCAATTGCGGAAGATTTGATAGAGGCCACCCTGGCTGGTGTCCAGCAGCTTATTGACTTCCGCCTTCGACAACACTTCCAGCCGGCCTTCCGGCGAAATCAAAGTATCGACAACATCATGTTCCATGGTACGCATTCCTTTTTCATCCTGTTCGGGCGATCGCGCCTGCACGCTCAATATACGACAACTGGCCCGCTTGTGGGTCGCGGATTTCATACCACATCCGGCGAAAAGTCGCTTGCCGCTGCCGATTTCCTTTAGAATGCAGCCCTATTGGAATTCCCGGCAGTCCGTGCAGACCCGCACTCCGCAAGCCGGAACCGTCCATATGATTATCCATTCATAACCAGATCCGGGAGAAACCGCATGAGCGGTGCTACTACTACCCCCACCAAGGAAGCCGTCATTCCTGAATTCAGGCAGATCATGGGACATCCCGGTCCATTGTGGATGCTGTTCATGACCGAATTCTGGGAACGCTTCGCCTTCTACGGCATTCGTTGGGCGCTCGTGCTGTACATCGTCACCCAGTTCTATCACGGCAATCCCGCCGGCCAGCAGGCCGCCAACCTGACCTACGGCTCCTACCTGGCGCTGGTCTACGCCGGCGCGGTGTTCGGCGGCTACGTGGCCGACCGCATCATCGGCTACCAGCGCTCGATCCTGGTGGGCGCCGCGTTCATGGCCGTGGGCCTGTTCGCGATCACGATTCCCGACCAGGACATCTTCAAGCTCGGCCTGGCCACCATCATCGTCGGCAACGGCATGTTCAAGCCGAACATCTCGACCATGGTCGGCAAGCTGTATGCACTGGGCGATACGCGGCGCGATTCGGGCTTCACGATTTTCTACATGGGCATCAACAGCGGCGCCTTCATTGCACCGATCCTGACCGAGGTGCTGGCGCGCAAACTGTTCAACACCGGCGCTACGCCGGGCTACCAGATCGTGTTCTTCGCCTCCGGCGTCGGCATGCTGTTCAGCCTCGTATGGTTCGCGATCGGCCGCAAGGCGCTGCACGGCATCGGCGCGCCGGCCGAAAACGGCGGCAGCAAGATGCGCGTGCTGTATGTCGCCATCGGCTCGCTGTGCGTGATCCCGCTGGTCTACCTGCTGCTCAAGGCCGGCGCCCAAAGCCTGCAGGCGGTGCTCAGCGTCCTGTTCGTCATCCTCGCGATCATGCTGATGATCGAAGGTATCCGCGAAGGCAAGGTCGCGCGCGACAAGACCATCGCGATGATGATCATCTTCGCCTTCAACATCCTGTTCTGGATGTTCTTCGAGCAGGCCGGCAGCTCGTTCACCTTCCTCGCCGACTACATCGTCAACCGCCAGTTGGGCGGCTTCGAATTCCCGACCGCCTGGTTCCAGAGCGTGAACTCGATCGCCATCATCGTCTGTGCGCCGATCGTGGCCTGGATCTGGGTCGCGATGGACCGCCGCAAGATGACGGCATCGATCCCGGTCAAGTTCGGCCTCGGCATCGTGTTCAACGCGCTGGCCTTCGGCCTGCTGATGTACGCGCTGTCGGACCTGGTCGACGTCCACCACCAGATCCCGTTCTGGCCCCTGTTCGCGGTGTACTGCATCCAGTCGGTCGGCGAGTTGTGCCTGTCGCCGATCGGCCTGTCGATGGTGACCAAGCTGGCGCCGACCCGCCTGGTCGGCCTCGGCATGGGCGGCTGGTTCCTCTCCACCGGCATCGGCAACAACCTGTCGGGCATTTTCGCCAGCTACGTGAGCGGCGAAAAAGGCATGTCGGTCGAATCGGCGCTGGGCGGCTACACCTTCGGCTTCTGGTCGCTGATGGCCGGCGGCGTGATCCTGCTGGTGCTGGCGCCCTTGATCCAGAAGCTGATGCACGGCGTGAAGTAAGCCTTACCCCACCGATTGCTCCAGCGCGCGACGCATGTCGTTCATCTCCGCGACCAGCCAGGCGCGGAAGCGCTGGACCTTCGGCATATTCTCCTTGCTGCGGTTGACCAGGAAGCGGTAACCGCTGCCGAACGGCGCGCTGCGGCAGTTGATCTGGCGTAGCGAGCCTTTCAGGATATCCTGGAAGGCGATCCCGTACGCCACCAGCGCAATCCCCTGCCCCGCCACCGCCGCCTGCGCCAGCACGCCCCAGTGGCTGTAGCCGCGCGAAAAGTCGTACTTGCCGCGCAGCGCCTTGTTCTCGTTCAGCAGCTGCAGCCACGACTCGGTCGAATTCTCGTACAGCAGCGGGAACCTGGGCAGGTCGGCCAGCGTCAGCTCGCCCTGGCCGGGCGCCAGCAGATCCGGGCTGTACACCGCGATCAGGCGCTCGCGAAACAGCAGCGCCGGGTCGCCATCGCTGACCGGGCCGTAGCGCACCGCGACGTCGGTGCTGTCGTCCTCCAGGTTCACCGGCGCGTCGTTCGAATCGATCCGGATATCGAGTTCCGGATACAGCTTGGTGAAGCGGTGCATACGCGGCACCAGCCACTTGATCGCGAACGAATGGGTGGTCGAGATGCGCAGAATCGCCTCCTCGTCGCCGCCCTGCAATGCCGCGACTTTCGCGCGCAGCTCGGCCAGCATGCGGCCGACCGAGATCGCCAGGTCCTGCCCCTTTTCGGTCAGCGCGATATGGCGCGGATGGCGGATGAACAGCGCGAAGCCGACCGCCTCCTCGAGGTGCTTGACGGCCTGGCTGATCGCGGCCGGGGTCTTGTGCAGCTCCTGCGCCGCCAGCTTGAAACTGCCCCAGCGCGCCGCGCAATCGAAGTCGATCAGCCCCGACAGGCTGCGCAGCGGCTTCATCCCGCCCCCAATGACTAAGTTTTTCTTACTCATTGCCTCAATTTTTCTAGTTTGATGTTGATCTTGTCTAAGTGGAAAATATTAACCGAATCAACAGAGAAGCGCCATGCACAAGAATATATTGGTTATCGGGGGGACCCGCTATTTCGGCAAGCTGCTGGTCCAGCGGCTGGTCAATGCCGGCCACCAGGTCACCATCGCGACCCGCGGGCAGGCGCACGACCCCTTCGGTTCCCGCATCCAGCGCATCCGCGTCGACCGCCGCAACGAGGCGGCGATGCTGGCCGCCTTCGCCAGGACGCCGGCCTACGACGTGGTCTACGACCAGATGTGTTATAGCCCGCTCGACGCGGCGATCGCGGTCAAGGTCTTCGCCGGCAAGGCCAGGCGCTACATCGTGGCATCCACCATCGACGTCTACCGCGGCCTGATGGGCCAGCAGGACACGCCCTTCGCCGAGACCGACCTGAATGTATTGGCCCAGCCGATCGACACCCGGTATCCCTGGCACGATCCGAAGCTGGCGACCCAAAGCTACGTGACGGGCAAGGTCCAGGCGGAGGCCTATTTGTACCGGGACGGGACGCTGCCGCTGGTGACAGTGCGCATCGGCCACGTCCTGGCCGGCGCCGAGGACTTCACCGGGCGGCTCGCGCACTAT
>DASRXO010000148.1:0-3724 GCA_035654095.1 Telluria sp. | reverse complement strand
GGCACGCCCGAGCGGAAGAACTTGTGCTGCGCGTCGGTGGCCACGATGCCCGAGGTGCCCTGGCCGTAGAACTCGATCTTGCTGGCGCGCGAGAGGATGTCGAGCGCGCGCTGGATCGGTTCGGGATTGAGGTTGTTGCGCAGGTCGAGCAGGGTGTTGATCGAACGCGAACAGATCTTGTTGACCAGGTCCGAGGCCAGGTCGTCCTGGGCCGGCTGCTCGTTGGCGCCGGGTAGCGCCAGCGCCAGGCCCTGCGCCAGCTTGAGCTTGAACTCGTGCCAGCCGTCGTAGCCGAGGGTACGGCAAAAGCGCACCACGGTCGGCTCCGACACCTGCGCGCTCTTGGCCAGCGCGGTGATGTTCTGGCTGACCGTGGCGGCCGGCTGTTCGAGCACCGCCAGCGCGACCTTCTTCTCGGACTTCGAGAGCGAGTCGAGCTGGGTGCGGATCGAATCCAGTAGCACGCGGCGCTCCTCAGTCCTCAGGAAGCGCTTCTTCGCGCCACTGCAGGCCGTCGCGGCCGATCAGGGCGCTGGCGGCGGCCGGGCCCCAGGTGCCGGCGCTGTACGGGATCGGGCTGCTGTCGTTCTGCTCCCAATAGGCGAGGATAGGCTCGACCCATTCCCAGGCCGCTTCCAACTCGTCGCCGCGCATGAACAGGGTGAGCTGGCCGCGCAGGACGTCGAGCAGCAGGCGCTCGTAGGCGTCCATGCGCGGGGTCTTGAACGACTCGCGGAAATCGAGTTCGAGCTCGGCCTGTTTCAGGCGCATGCTGTCGCCCGGGGTCTTGGCCATCAGGTTCAGCGACAGGCCCTCGTCCGGCTGCAAGCGGATCACCAGGCTGTTGGGCTGGAAGCTGCTGGTCGGCTGGTTGAAGATCGAATGCGGGATCTGCTTGAAGCGCACCACGATCTCGGCCAGGCCGTCGGCCATGCGTTTGCCGGTGCGCAGGTAGAACGGCACGCCGGCCCAGCGCCAGGTGTCGATTTCGGCTTTCAGCGCGACGAAAGTTTCGGTGCTCGACTTGGCCGGCGCGTCCGGCTCGTCGCGGTAGCTCGGCACCGCGGTGCCGTCGACGTGGCCGGCGCGGTACTGGCCGCGCACGATGTTCTGGGCCAGCGTGGTGGGCGTGAATTTTTTCAGCGAGCGCAGCACCTGCAGCTTGGCGTCGCGCACCGCGTCGGACGCGATCGAGGTGGGCGGCTCCATCGCCACGATACACAGCAGCTGCAGCAGGTGGTTTTGCAGCATGTCGCGCAGCGCGCCCGAGGTGTCGTAGTAGCCCATGCGGTTGCCGACGCCGATTTTTTCGGCGATGGTGATCTGGACATCGGAGATCCATTCGCGGCGCCACAGCGGCTCGAACAGGATGTTCCCGAAGCGCAGGGCCAGCAGGTTCTGCACCGTCTCTTTGCCCAGGTAGTGGTCGATGCGGTAGATCTGGTGTTCGGCGAACACCTTGCCGACTTCGGCGTTGATCTGCTTGGCGCTCTCCAGATCGCGGCCGAGCGGCTTTTCGAGCACCACGCGCGAGTTCGGGGTCGCCAGGCCGGTGGCGGCCAGGTTGTCGCAGATCTGGGCGAACAGGTCGGGCGGAGTGGCCAGGTAGTAGACGCGGGTGATCGCCTCGTCCTTGCGCAGCGACTCGACCAGCGCGCCGTAGCTCTTGACGTCGGTGGCGCTCACCGCGACATAGACGATGCGTTCGAGGAACTTCGACCAGTGCGGCTCGGTCGGCGACTTGACGTGGGGCTTGGAGGTGCTTTCGACGGTGGCCAGGAATTCTTCCTGCGACCAGTCGTGGCGGCCGACGCAGATGATGCGGGCGGTCGGCGGCAAGTCCTTGGCGACGTCGCGCGCGTACATCGCGGGCAGCAGTTTGCGCATCGACAGATCGCCGCTGCCGCCAAAAAGAACCAGGTCAAAATCGTTAAGAGCCATAGTAGTGAGATCGCAAAAGTGGGTGCCGGGAACTGATGATGCAGCTTTCACTCCGGGGCTGGCGCACGCAAGTCCGGGGTAGCGCTGGTTTATGTAAATTTACTACACAAATACCTGCTTTGCAAGAAATTCTACTACATCAAGCGCGCAGTTTGTAGCGGGTCGCGTTGCGGGCGCGGGCGCGCTGCGCTTCGATCTCGCGGTCGCGCGGATCGGCGGTCGTGACCAGCGCGCCGATCAGGGCGGTGGCGGCCGCGGCGACCTCGTCGACCGCGCGATCGAAGGCGTCCTGGTTGGCCTTCGAGGGGCTGTTGAAACCGCTGAGCTTGCGCACGAACTGCAGCGAGGCGGCGCGGATTTCATCGTCGGTGGCGGGCGGGGCGAAGTTGAACAGGGTTTTGATGCTGCGGCACATAGGCTTGCTCCACAGGGCGGTGATGCTCGGGAAGATGATAGCACCGGGCCGGTCGCGCGCACAGGTGGCGATTTTTTGGCGCTATGTCCGTTCAGACAACGCGCGCGTCTGCTGCGCTATCCATGCCAGCGCGCACAAATGATAGTCGCGGTAGGTCAGCTCGGCTGTATCCAATGCCAGGGTATTGCAAATCGCCGGAAGGTCCTGGCTGAATTTTGTAAATCGGCGGTGGATCGAATCTCCTCCGGGCAAGGGCCGCTTCATCGCGCGCGCATTGAGCCAGTTTCGTACATGGGCGATCAGTTGTCGTGGGGAGGAATGGTGGGCTCGAATGTCGTGGCCCGCGATATCAGACATGAAGACTTGGTAGCGGAACTGTTCCCGGTCCAGGATGAGTATGTTCTTGCGCTTATGTGCCGCTTCCAGGGAACAACGCGGCAAGAAGCCACAATCGGCAATCGCAAACACCATCGCGTTTCTCAGGTCGAGATAGGCGTCGTCAAATGGGCAGTTGATAAACACACTGACTGAGCGGCGCAGCCTCGTCATGCTTTGCTTACTGCCTGCTGCTTCTTGCGCGCAGCAAATACAGTTGCGATCGCGCGCTTTGCATCTTCGAATGTGATGTTGTCGAACTTTGATGGTATGAGCAGGATTCGTTGCGGGCGGCGTCGGTGCGTTGGCTCTGTGTAAGTCGGGGTAGGCCTTTCCACTTGCGGATACGGGATGTTCTTCTTCACATGACCTCCGATTTGGGCGCGCGCTTGCGTCAAAGGATTAGACCTCTGCATGTGCCAAGCGTTCCCGGTCACGCGAGTATAGTTAATCCTGTGCCTTAAGGCAGATACTGCGCCTCGGGACGGCCGGCGACGTCGACGCGCAGGGACAGCACGCAACCGGTCAGCGGATATTGCGCGCGCTCTTCTTCCGAGCGTTTGTGGCTGGCGCTGGTGATGTACAGCGTGCGCAAATCGGCGCCGCCGAAGGCCAGCATGGTCGGGCAGCGCAGCGGCAGCGGCACTTCGCGCAGCAGCGTGCCGTCCGGCGCGAAGCGCAGCAGGCGACCGCCCTCGAACATCGCGCACCAGTAGGCGCCTTCGCTGTCGACCGCGGCGCCGTCCGGACGGCCGCCGTAGTCGTTGGCGCGGTCGGCCGAGAACTGCTGGAAGCGCTGCGGGTTCGACGCGGTGCCGCTGGCGACGTCGAAATCGTAGCGGTCGATGCGGTGGGCGGTGGTGTCGGCATGGTACAGCCGGCGCCCGTCCGGACTGAAACCGAGGCCGTTCGAGTTCGTCATCCCGCCCGGCCATTTCAGACTGACCGTGCCGCGCTCGAGGCAGAACATTTGGGCCGCCGGCTTGTCGCGCG
>DASRXO010000147.1:0-8282 GCA_035654095.1 Telluria sp. | reverse complement strand
CCATCCGGCCAGGACTGGCAACGCCATCGGCCCGCGTTGATCTACACGACGCCCTCTCACCAGTATCCGACCGGCGGCGTGCTCGGACTGGCGCGTCGGCTGGCCTTGCTGGAACAGGCCGCCAGGATCGGCGCCCTGATCATCGAAGACGATTACGACAGCGAGTTCCGTTACGACGGACCGCCCTTGCCGGCCATGCAGGGCCTGGTCGAGGATGCACCCGTGATCTACGTGGGCACCTTCAGCAAGACGATGTTTCCTGCCCTGCGCACCGGCTATATGGTGGTGCCGCGCAACTTGGTCGGGCCGCTGGAGTCGGTGTTGGCGCGCATGTCACCGCACGGGCGTACCGCCGACCAGCTGGCGCTGGCCGCGTTCTTGCGGGACGGGCAGTTCGGCGTTCATTTGCGCCGCATGCGGCGCGTCTATCGCGGCCGCCGCGACGCGACGATAGCCGCCTTGGGCCGCCACCTGGGTGAACTTGGCCAGGTCCACGGCGCCTCCGCCGGCATTCATATGGCCTTGCGTT
Source organism: Telluria sp. (assembly GCA_035654095.1). Classification (GTDB taxonomy): domain Bacteria; phylum Pseudomonadota; class Gammaproteobacteria; order Burkholderiales; family Burkholderiaceae_D; genus Telluria_A. Next base: position 7,753 of record DASRXO010000147.1, on the reverse strand, counting down.
TCGCGCCCGGTGGCCCGTCCGATATCGAGGTCGCCGCCGCGGCGCTCGAGCGCGGCGTCGTCGTGCGAGCACTCAGCGCGCACGCGACCGGCCTGCGCGAACATGGCTGGAACGGGCTGGTGTTCGGCTATTCGCAGGTCGCCGAGACCGAAATCGACGGCTTGGTCGCGCGCCTCGCGGAGACACTGGGCAGTCGCGGCAAGCGCCAATAGCCAGCGCATTGTGCAAGCCGGATCAACCGCTTCGTTTTACGCACCAGGACGGCCGTCGCGTATGCCTTGACGTGGTCGACGAAAGCGCGCAGCTTGGGCATGACACTGGACCACATGTCGACGAAGACCGCTGTCGCCTCCCGCATTCAACTTGGTGAAAGTGTTCCGGACAATTTGCTATTTGCTGATCGATTAGCGGAAGCGGTGTCAGCAGGACTCTCCTATGAAAAAACTGTGCTCATCGAGTCATACCCATCTTCCTACCCATGCTGCATAAGAAGACGAAAATTTGTCACACTCGATCATTCGTGGAGGCGCAGACAGTCCTATAGTCAAGTTCGTTGCGGCCACCGATCGAATCCGCAGCCGACAGGCACCTTTCGCGACGGGCAACTCCGACCCGGTTGCGGTCCTTCGGCTAAGACCGCTTTCGACCCGAAGCTGCCCTTTCTACCCTTTGGCAGAGCCGAAATGTCGACTTTTTTTAAAGATAATATTCCGTTCGACTGCACAGTACTGTACTAACGAGCGTATAGGCCAAATGCTTACGCAAGTTCCAAGGAACAGGCGGATTTAATTGCCGAACAACAGCGATTATTGCAATGTAAAACAAACACAGCGTCATGCAAGCAACCGGGATCCGCTCAGTCATCGATCAGGAGACACTATTGGCGGCCTGCGGTAGCGACATTGTTGAGCTGCCAGCGATGGCGCCCGTGACGCTGGCCACGCTGCAAGGCAGCACCGACGCCGATCCGGCTGCGGTCGCCGCCGCAGTAGCGGCGCGCCCGCCGGTCGATGGCCTGGCTGAAGCCTACCGCGCCGCCGCCAACAGCCGTCCCGTGATCGCCGCCGCCGCCTCGCCAACCGACGTCGCGGCTCCAGCGCCAGCCACTCCACAGTAGCGATCAAGAGGACACTGCGCCGCTAAGCGTCCCCACTCAACAGTAACCCACCACCGGGGCGGTTACTCAGCCGCCATCAAGCGAACTCCTACTAACGTGCGTAGGGCGGCCAGGAAGTAGTCCTACGAAGGCAACGCGTCAAGCAGCCCCAACGCGAGACAGCGCGACAACGCATGCGTCCGGTTGCTCACCCCCAGCGTCTTATAGATGCGCTGCAGATGGTTCTTCACCGTCACCGCACTGATCCTTAGGATGCAGCCTATCTCGAAATTGCACTTGCCCTCGCACACCCACGCGAGGATTTCGCGCTCGCGCAAGCTCAGCGCGCGCGCCATCGACGCCAGCGGTCGCGTTGCACCGTCACCGGCGTCGGCCTTGCCAAGCCGCTGCAAGGCCAGGTGCAGGTAGGGCAGCAATAATACGAGGAAATACGCGTGGCGCGGCCCCGGATCACCGGGCAAGCCGAACAGCGCGAAGACGCTGGCGCCGCCGGCCAGCGCGCCGCTGCCGTGCAGCAGCAAATTGCCGTGACCGTGAGCGCCGAGCTCGGCCTGGAAACCGGCCAGCGCGCCGTGGCGCAAGGCCGGCGCGGGCCCCGTCATGGCTGGCTGGCCCAGCCCAGTCGCGCTCCAATGACGCGCAGCACGCACAGCCAGGCCGGCGTCCCGATCGCACAGGTGGGCTATCGCGGCGGCGTCGAGCACATTGCTGTTCAGGCATTCGATGCGCTGCAGCGCGCCGCCGGCATCGAAGCGCATGGCGACCATCACCGCGTGGGGCAACAAGGACTGCAACTGCCCTTGGGTCCACAGAAGCAACTGGCTCAGGTCGCGCACCTGCACGGCGGCCTCGATCACGCGCAGCAAGTATTCCTGCTCCGCGCCGCTGAGGATGAGCGACTGGTCCGGCGCCGCCGCCCCCACCGCTTACGCTTCCGCTATCTCGCGCGCGACCGTCGCCTGCGCGGCGCCCAGGCGGCGCGCGTTGGTGCGGCCGTTCAGGCGCGTCATGTAGACCACGAAGACCAGGCCGGTCAGCATCAGCATCCAGTCGGCCGGTTCCGGCACGGCGACAGCGGCCACCTGGGTCAAGCTCAGCAGCGACGAGGTCGAAGTAACGGCGACGCCCGTCTTCGACAGCGAGAACTGCAGCGCGCCGTTCGGATCGCCAATGACGTTTGAGAGCGAGTCGTACAGCGTTATCGAGAAGAAGCTGTTGCTGTCAAAAGGGCTGGCGAAGCCGAGGAAGCCTTCCGAGAAATTCAGGTCGAACGCAAACGGACCGTCGACTTCAAGGAACAGATCGTTGTAGGTGCCGGCGTTGCCGATGACAAAACCGTCCGAGGTTCCGCTGACCGCGCCTGTACGATCGAGCTCGGAAAGCGGAGTGCCGGCAAAGTGAGACAGCGAGGCCGTCGCGGGGGCGGCGCCGTCGATGCTGCCGAACACGAAGTCGATGGCGGCGATGTCCGAGGCGGCGGTATTGGCGATGCCGATGTGGTAAGTCGGCAGCACGCCGGCGCCGGCCGCCAAGCTCGCCCCAGCCAGGCCCAGGGCCAGCACGACATGACGCAGGTGTTTTTGAATGTTGAACATGTGATTTCCTTAGAGAGTGCCGCTGTAGATGTTAGCGGTGTAGCCGATCGGGCCTTTGCTTGGGTTGGAGAAGATCACCGTTACCGTCACGGTCTGCCCCGCAGCGAACGCGCCATTGCCGAACGTGACGTACGGCGCATCGTTGTGGGTTCCCGAGGCGTTGTCGATCGAGACGCCCGACGTCAGGCCGTCAAACTCAACGTTGACCGGGCCGCTGATGGCTGCCGCCGTTTTGTTGGTCAAGGTATAGGTCACGCTGAACTTCTGAGTTGTACGGTTGTAGACAGGACCCACGCTGGTCACCCCGAAGCTGGCGGTGACATTGGTGATGCAGCTATGGAGCGCCGTCGACATGTTGCGCGGCTCCACCGCCTTGACCGTGAAATCGGCGCCGTTGTTGTTGGTATCAACGCATTCATTGGAACGGAAGGCCGCCGTCGTCGGCGACGGCGATGCCGTCGGCGCACCACCCTCGGCAGGCGTTGCGCCGGTGCCGAACGCCACCCAGTCGATTACGTTCGTGCTTGTTGGCGTCGCTGCGGCTGGCAGTGCAGTCGTGCCGTTGACCAGGGCCACTTTGCCGGCTGTCCCGGACAAATTGATCGTGCCCGTCGCATCAGGAGTCGGAAGTGCGGCCCCGACGGCGCCGTTCGAAAATTCCTGCACCAGGAAATATTGCCCAGGTTGCAGCGTCTTCGCTGGCAGCGCCGTGTTGTTGGTCCACGAAGTGCCCGCCGACGAAGCATATTGCACGCTCAGGCCGCTCAGAGATACCGGCGCCGAGGTCGGGTTGAAAATTTCGATGTAATCGTTGGTCCGCGCCGCGCCGGAATTACCGCCAGCACCATAAATCTGACTGATCACCAGGTGGGCAGAACTCGGCGCAGGCGTCCCCCCACCAGTATTGTCGATAGTGAACGCAACGGCACTGGAGCTGCCAATGTTGTTGGCCGCGTCGTAGGCCTTGGTCACGAGACTGTGGCTGCCTTTGATCAGCTTTGTGGAGTCGTATGCCAGCGTGTACGGCGCCGCCGTGCTGGAGCCGACCAGGTTGCCGTCGACATAAAACTCGACCCTGGTCACGCCGACGTTGTCGGTAGCCGTTGCGTTGAGCTTGATACTGCCCGCGCTCCCCGTTACGCTGGCGGAGACGACCGGTGCGGCCACGTCGATGATCGTATTGCTGGTCGTGAAGGCGACCGGGGACGACTTGCCGATATTATTGGACGCGTCGTAAGCCCAGGCTACCAGGCTGTGGCTGCCGTTCGACAGCTTGGTCGAATCGAGCGTTGCAGTATATGGCGTCACGTCAGTGCCCGTGATCAGGTTGCCGTCGACATAGAACTCGACCAGGGTCACGCCCTTGTCGTCGCTGGCGGTGGCCGACAGCGTGATGTTGCCACTGCTGCCGGAGACACTGGCGCTGACAACCGGGACAATTAAATCGCCGGCGCCGGCCACCTGGGTCACCCAGATCGGCGCCGACCACATGATATTGCCGTCGTTCTGCGTCACTTTGGCGTAATAGAAATGGTCGCCAAGGGCCGGGGTGATGGCCTGCGATGCGCCCGTCCCCAGCACGGTGACGGTGCCATTGCGGCCCGGCACGCCTTCGTAGAAAGTCACCGTCGAGGCCGACTTACCATTGCTGTTCGAATAGTTCGCGGTCAACGAGAGCGAGCCGTAATTGGTGATGCGCTCGCCCATCATGTGCGTCTCGCCCACCGTCTCACCGTTGCCCTTGCTGGTGAGGATCAGTTGCGAGGCCTTGTCCATGGTCGCGAACACGCGGCGCGCCTTGATGGCGTCGATGAAGCTGGCGTTGGTGAACGCGGTGCCGCTCGGGATCAGGATACCGGTGCGGTTGGTGTAGGACGCGCCCCAGTTGGCGCGGTGGTTATCCTGGTCGGTCGAGAAAGCCACGTGGTAGCCCGCCTCAAGCGCTTTCTGGCAGGCACCCTCGTAGCTGCTGCGGCCCGTTTCCGTTTCCGTCGTGTTGATCGAGAACGCCGAGGTGTTGAGCACTTCGCACAAGGCCATCGCGGTGTCGCCGTCGGCCGTATAGCCGAGCGGCTTGCCATTGACGACGAACTGGCCGCTGCTGGCAGGGTGATTGAACTGGCCGACCCAGCCGCGCTGGGCCATCAGCGTGTACAGGCCGGCGTAGTCGCCCTTGGTCGTGAACGTGTCGCCGATCAGCTCTCCGCTGCTGTTGTATTCCCATTCCAGCAATTCCGGCGTGTTGAAAATGTTCATGTGACCGCCGTTGTTGATCACGCCCCATTCCAGGCCGTAGACGCCGAGGAAGTTCGGGTTGGCCGCATTGAAATCGACGGCCGCCTTCAAGCCCGACTGGTACAGCGAGCGCGCCTTGACGGCGCTGGCGCCGGTGTTGGTGCCGTCGGAGCCGTCGTACATGTGGTTATGCTCCGAGGCCATCAGGAAGTCCAGGCCCTTGTTCTTCGCATAGGCGTAAGCCTCGGTCGGGCCGCCGGCCGTGCCAGTCTGGGGATTCTGGGCGCCCGAACAGCTGGCCAGGTCGCCGCCGCCGTCGCTGTGGTTGGTCTGGCTGTGCAGGTTGCCGAAGTAGATGGTGTAGGCCGGCTGCGTGGTGGCCACGACCGCGGCGGTGCGCAAGCGCGTCGATGCGGTCGGCTGGGGCAGGGGCGCGGCGACCGTCGCGGCGCTGGGCATGTTGGCCACCACCGGCGCGCCGACGACGATATCCCATTTCTGTTCTTCGGCGTCGTCGGCGGCCGCGAGGACGGCGTCGACGCCCTCGGCGCTGGTGTCGCCGCCCGTGTCGGTTGTCGGCTTGGACGTGGCGACCATGCGCGCCGTGTAGACGCCATCGGCCAGGCTTGGATCGGCGCCGCGCGCTGCCCAGTCGATATTGACCTTGAGTGGCGCGCCGGTCAGGCGTTCGATGCCCTGCCAGCGCTGCACGGTGTTGCCTCGCGCGTCGAGCAGTTCGAGGCGCCAGGTGATGTCCTGGGCGCTTTCAACGAAGGGATAGGAAAAATCGAGGGTGAAGCTTCGGCTGCCCTGGGCGTCGCCCGCGTACGGGGCGTACAGCGTGGCTTCGAATTCGCGATGATCCTCCTCGAGCTGTTGCGCCGAGGCGCCGAAATAGATTGCCGCCAATGCCATCGCGACGAGTGCGCGACGGGGCAAACCTTGCTTGCCAACCCGATTCTTGCCGTTCATAACCTGAGCCTCTTCGTTGATATACTTGTGGAAACTGGTGCGACCGTTGCGCAATATGCATTAACAAATGTACTAAAGCAAATGCAAATTCTTCACTAATAGCAGGAACGTCGCGACAAAATTGCGCTTTTTCACTATCAAAAGATGAAGTCTTTAGATAATTTAATGCGGAAAAAAAATAATAAGTGTTGCAAAATTGTCCTAGCTGGAACGTTGAGCGCCAAACTCGCGTGCGAATACGGCATGACTAATTGCCAATAGGCATTTTTATCGGGAATTTGCATATTACCAACTCAGAAAGACAACATCATGACAACTGGTTAGCCCACTTGGACTAATTACAGTTTGCCGAAGGGAATGGGTGTGACGCGGCAGCAGAAGCGCGCGGCGACAGGAGATTGCGACGAAAAGTGCGCGGATTGCCCGCGCGCCGGGAGGGTGGATACTAGCGACGGGAGTTCGCCATGAATCGTCGAACCGAGCGGTGCGTCCTTTGAGGTCGTCGAGTATGCGGTATCAGGCACGCGCCGACCTGGCAACTGATGTTTCCGGGGCGTGCTGCAGGAGAGGCGGTGCGGGCACTTGCCTGGCTAGGCCCTGCACTTGCCTCGCTCGGCCCTGACAAGGCCGGCGAAGCAATCCCGATGCTCCGCGCCAAGCTTCTGCCATCCGAATTGAAAGAAGTCATATCTGCGCGTTCGCGCTTGCCAACATGGATGGCCAAGGAGATTAGCGCCTTGGTGATGCATGGCTGAGTTCTTCACGCTCTCATCGCAAAACACAAATCGTAATAGGCCTCGAAAAAAATAGAAGAGGTCATCACCTGCTGCGTCCTCTGCTTTTGCCTTTGTCATCACGGCTGACATCGATGCCGGCACGGGTAAAGGGAGCTGCCATGCTTGGGTCGCCTGACGCGAGAATCGTTGAACGGGCATGCCCTTCCGAGCCGGTTGCCGGTCCGACCCCGGGTCTGAGCCTCTTGTCGGTGCAAACGGCCTCACTACGCTTCGCCATTACGCCAGGAGAGTTGCGCTGACGATGCGCTTCGGTACGCGCTTGGACATGACTTTCGCGGACGATAGCCCGGCGTCGCAGTTCCAGCGCGATGTCATCAAAGGTGATGTCACGCTTTTCGCCCGCTGCAACAAGGGCGATCTGTTCCCTGAAGGCGTCCGATCCACGCACTGCGATTCGTGATCCGAACCGCTCCTGCGCGATCGCCAGCGCAGCGCGCAAGCCGTCCTTATCCGCGCTTCGAGACACCGCGAGGCTTTGGCCGTCATCACGCACGGCAGTCGGGCCGCAGCTGTAGATGATGGAACCCTTCTTGGTGACTCCGTCCGGCCTTGGAGCATGGGCCGAACGAGCGGGTTTAGGTCGCCCGAAAAGGCGTTTCCTTTCGTCGCGCGGCATGCGTCGCGCGCGCGCAAAGCGTCAAGTGCGTCCTTGTCGCCGTCGGTGGCCTGAACACGCAGCCAGTCGGCCCAGGCCATGCGCCGATGCTTGTCGTAGTTCGCCTGGCGCTCCTTCAAATACGCCTTGTTGATCGCTGCAATCTCGCCCACTAAGGTCTTTCCCGTGGCTTTGTACATCCACTTCTTGGCGATGCGCGGTGCGTCCATTAGCTTGATCGTCGTTCGCTTGAGGCGTCCCCGCAACTTGGCCGATTCAATCAGCCGGCTCTTGTGGTCCCGGGCCTTCGCATTAGCCACCGCCGAGGCCTGAGAATTTTCTGTCTGCTCGCGCTGATACTTCGCGTACAGCTCCACGGTGTTGCTGCCGCATCGAACAGGTTTCTTCGCATATGCTTTCCGCGGCGTCCGCCCTTCCCTTT
>DASRXO010000146.1:0-9764 GCA_035654095.1 Telluria sp. | reverse complement strand
CGGCCGCAGGCACGGCGCGCCGCTGCAGCACGAAAATCGGCTGCGCCCACGTCATTTCCTTCTTCTTCTTGCTGGTGATGAGCGTCAGCTCCGACGGGTCGTACACGTCCGTGTTGTGGGTCAGCGGCGTCGTCATCAAATACTGCGCCTCGGTGTTCTTCAGGAACTCGCCCACCAGCTGGATATTCCGGATATCCAGGTGCGCAAACGGTTCGTCGATGAACACAAAGCCGCCCGAGCCATCCTCCGACTTCAGCAAGCCAATCAGCAGCACCAGCGACTTCATCACCTGCTGCCCGCCGGACGCCTCGCCGTCGTTCATTCCGATCTGGTCCTTGCCGTCGAACTTGAAGCGCACGTGCAAACCAGCCTGCGCCAGCTGCACGTCGTCGTTCTCCAGCCGCACCGGGTCGGCATGCACTTCGATGCCGGCCAGCTCGCCCAGCTCCTTGATGTTCTTGCTGTAGGTCTTGATGGTGTAGCGCAGCCGCTCGATGTAGGCGCCGCGCGCATTGGCGGTGGCCTCGATCGCGCGGTTGTTCTGGTAGCGGCGCTCGTCGGTCTCGGCCTGCCGCCCCTGCAACTGGTCGTTGAGGCGATGATGCTGGTCGATGACGGTCGCATCCAGTTCCCAGTCTTCGCGCGCCAGGCTGTGCTCGAGCGAGGACACGCGCAGGTCGACCTGGTGCGAGTTCTGGTGTTCGGCCACCAGCGAGGCGCGGCGCGCCGGACGGCGCCAACCATGCGGCAGGTGGCGCCAGGCGTGGCGCAGTTCGGCCAGCGTCTTCGCATGTTCGGCGCGCTGTTCGATCTGGCGCTTGTGGCCCAGGCGCAGGCCGGCCTCGGCCTCCGACAGCGCCACGCGCGCATTCTGCCACACCGTATCGGCACGGGTGCGCGCCACGGTGGCGGCCTTGGTCAGCGATTGCAACTCGCCCAGGCGCGAACCGACTTCGAGGCGCTCGGCTTTCAGCGGCGCGGTGTTGCGCGCAGCTTCTTCGAATTCCGCATGGCGCGCGGTCAGCTCCTTGGCGGCGTCGACGCCGGCGATGCGGGCCTTGAGCGCGCCAACTTCGGCGGCCAGCTTGCTGATCGCGAGCGTCAGCGCATCTTCCTGCGCTTCCAGCGCCGGCAACGATTTCTGCAGCGCGTCGAGGCGTTGGATGCGGCCGGCGTCGCCGAAGCGGTAACGCGATGCTTCCACAAACAGCGAACGTCCGCCGCGCCGTTCGCGATGGTAGGCGTCCGGCGTGATCCACTCTTCGTCCTTCGACAGCTTGAAGCCGGCTTCCACCGAATCCACGCGGCCGATGCGCGCGAGCTGGTCGATCAGCCACGACGGCGCCGGCGCGGAGAAGCGCACCACCGACAGCAGGCTGTCGTCCTTCGAGTTGGGCGCATCGACGCATTCCGGCACGATGAAGTGGCGGTAGCGCTCCTTCTCGGCCAGGCGATACGCGGCCGCCGCATCCTTGGCGCGCTCCAGCAGCACCACCGAGGCATACCCACCGAGCACGCCCTCGACCGCGCCCTGCCACTTCGCGTCGGTCACTTCGACGATATCGGACAGCATCGCGTGCGGGATGCCGGCGTCGCGCAACGCACGGCGCATGCCGCGCACCGCTTCCGGTTCCGGCAGCGCGCTCTTGCCCTGCAGCGCAGAGATGGTGGACTGATCGGACGCGATGCGGCTCGACAGCGCGTCGCGCGCCTGCTTCTGGCGCGCCAGCTCGGCTTCCTTCTGGTCCAGCTGGGCCGAGACTTCGGCGATGTCCGCGCCCGAATCGGCGGCCAGCTTCTGCAGGCGCTCCTTCTGTTCGAGCAGGCTGTCGAGCGGCTTGAGTTTGGTGTTGACTTGCGTGAGGCGGCCGGCCAGCACGGTCGCTTCCTGCTCCAGCAAGGTCTCTTGCTGCTGCGCCTCGGTCAGCGCCTTGGCCTGCGCGGCCAGCGCGTTGCGCTTTTCGGTGAGCTGCGAATCGGCCTGTGCCATCGGCTTGCGCGCGTCGCGCAGCTGCTTGCTGACCGCCGCGGCTTTCTCGCGCGCCTCGTGGTACTCGAGGCTGGGCAGCACTTCCTCGAGCAGGTTGCGGCGCTCCTTGTGCAGGTCTTCCCACTGGTGGTAATTGGCCACGCGCAGGCGCAAGCCTTCGAGGTTGGTGCGCGAGGCTTCCAGCTCGGTTTCGAAGCGCTTCAGTTCCGTCTCGGTATCGCGCTGGTGGCGCTTGGCTTCGTCGTAGGCGTCCAGCACCTCCTTGTCGCCGAAGACCTGGAACACCAGGTCGAGCAGCTGGCGCGGCGCGTATTCGCACAGCTTGTCGGTCTCGCCCTGCTCCAGCGCCAGCACTTTCGCCATCGCCGGCGACAGGCCGGCGTTGGCGAGGCGCTTGCGGTAGTTCTCGACGCCGAGCCAGTCGGTGGCCTCGGTCACCTCTTCGATGTCGACGTTCCCCGGCCGCATCAGGTACTGGCGCTTCCAGTCGCCGCCGTTCTTCTGGATCTGGCAGAACAGCGTGACTTCGTCGTCGCTGAAAAAACCCGAGCTGCGGAACGGACGGTTCGACAGCTGGCGGCCGGCGGCCTTGTTGTCGACCACCGCGCGGATCCACGCGGTCTGCTGGCCGGAGTGGCGCGCGTAGTGCTTGTAGGTGCGGCCCATCGAGCAATCGAGCCCGAACAGGGTGCGCAGCGCGTCGAGCAGCGTGGTCTTGCCCGAGCCGTTCTGGCCCGCGATGGTGATGATCTTGGCGTCCAGCGGGATGTTCTTGATGCGCTGCCAGTAATCCCAATGGACCAGTTCTAGCGATTTGATGTGGAACATGGCGGGCCTCAGGTTGGGGTATCGGTGGCGTCAGGCGCCGGCTCGTCGATCACCGGATCGTTCGCGCTCGGCTTCGGCACGGCGACCGCCATGGCCAGCGGCGCGCGCTTGAACACGTCGGCCAGCGCGCCGTTGATGATGCGTTCCTTGAGCACGTCGGTATCCATCAGCAGGTCCAGCAGCGGGCCTTCGAGGATCACGTCGCCGCGCCGTTCGATGAAGCCCATGCGCGACAGCGCGCCCAGGTTCATGTCCATGCGCGTCTTCTTGCCAAGCTTGTCGCCGAAGTCCGACAGTAGCGCGGTGTACGAAATGCCGATCGAGGTGTCCTCGGCGCGCGGCATCGGCTTGTCCTTGTCGAACAGGTCGTTCTGGTCGTCGTCGGCGTTGTGGTGGGTCTCCTGGCGCTCGCGCTTGGGCAGGATGATCTGCGCCCACAGCACCACCAGCAGCGCCACGCCGTCGCGCGTGAGGCCGAAGTTATTGTTCTGCCAGATGTCCTTGGCGCCGAAGATCTTCGGCTCCACCGCGCGGTGCAGCGCCAGCGTGACATGGTCGGCGTAGACGTTATCGAGCAGCTTGAGGCCCGATTCGAGCAGGCGCTTGTCGACTTCGGCGCGGAACAATTCATCGGACAGCACCCGCTTGACCATCTTGTCGTCGCGGCGCAGGGTTTGGTGCGTGAGCAGGCGCGCAATCAGGATTTGGGAATCGTCATTCATCGGCCGGGCCGCTTTCCAGATCAAGTGAGAGGGTTGCAATCGACATGGCGGCAATATGCGGGTCGCTCAGCTTGACCATGTCGTCGGTCGGCTGGAAGGTGATCGGCAGGCGCGCCAGCTGCGCGGTCGCGCCCCGCAGGCTCGCTTCGGCGGCGTCGCCCAGCAGCGGCAGCAGCGAGGCGCGGTACGAGGCCACGGCGAAGCTGGCCGGCAGCAGCGAGTCCTGGATCGGCACCGTCTTCGGGCCATCTTCCGAGAAGCTGGGGAAGTTACCGAGGTTGGCGAAGTCGGACAGGCGCGCCAGCCAGTCATCGAGTTCGGCCTGGATCGGGGGCGCGTCGTTGACGGTCAGCGGCGCATCCTGGCCGACCGGCAGGCCGGCCAGGCCGACCGCGGCGTTGCGCTCGGCGAGCAGCTCGGTCTCGGCCACGTCGATCATCTCGGCCGGCGTGACGAACAGCGGCATCAGCGGACGGTCGATCGCGCCCTCGGCGAGGCGCGACAGGTCGGGATGCGCGAGCAGCCAGCGCTTGACGTCGGTGGTCGACAGGCCGGACTGGCCGAGGTGCACGCGCTGGCGTTCGATCTGGTTCAGCGCGCGCGAGAACATGCCCTGCATGTTCAGCAGCGCGCTTTGGGCGCGGCCGATGGCCTGCGCGGCCTTGTGGGTGGCGGCGTCGGCGCGTTCGTCGGCGGTGATCGCGCGCAGGATCTGCGAGCCCTTCTCGACCCAGTCGCACGCCATATGCCATTTGGCCTGCGAGGTGCGCAGGCGGAATTCGGAACCGGAGGCGATCGCGTCGCGGAATTCTTCGGTCAGGTCGACCAGGCGGCCCAGCAGGTGCTTGAGCTGTTCGACGGTGACCCCGCCGACCGCCTGCGCGCCCGCCACTTGCGACAGCAGGAAGCCCATCTCGGCCTCGTCGTCGGCCTGGCCCATCGACAGCAAGGTGTCGAGCGCGGAGAGCACGTTGCGCGCCATCGGCGTGATGCGGTAGACCGCCGCTTGCGCGTCCCAGGCCAGCAGGCCGTGGGTGCGCAGGCGCGTGAGCACGGTCTCGAGGCTTTCGGGCAGCAGGTAGGCCAGCTTCTGGTTGATGTCGGCGCGCGAGAAGGCCGCGCTGGCGGTGTCGGCCGCCAGTTCGCGCAGCACCAACAGGCGCACCAGCACGCCGTCGGCGCCGCCGTGGAACAGCGCGGTGAAGGCTTGCAGCGTGGGTTGCGCCCGTTTCAGGTGAAACACCTGCTCGATCTCGTCGGCCGAGATGCCGGCATGGAAGTGCGCCTGCAGCGAATCGGCGTCGTCCTGCCCTGGTGTCAAAGATTCCGCGGCCAACGCCGCGCCTGCCGTTAATTCCATCATTCCGTTCCGGTACCAAGTCTCGTGCGCGAGCCGTTCAGCAACTCGTTCGCGGGGCGTCAGTATATCAGTTAAGCCGGAGCAACTAGCGTGGAATGAGTGTGTGTTTTGACAATGTTATTAAGAATGCGCGCAGTGCGACCTGCCACAAACTTTGCCCCTTGGACGAAGATGCGCTACGCACCTCGCAGCGCGGCGCTTGGCCGCGCTGCGCGAAAGTAGTAGCGAGATGGCTTCGTGATCAGGTACTGGGGCGAGTGTTTAATGGCACCTGTTAGGGTGTATGGGAGCGTTGATTCCGTGAACGAGAACGCGCGGTAGCACCTTGCGCGTACCACCCTCGACTCATCACGAGAAATACGTGCTGTAAGCCACGTCCTTCCACTTCTCGTGGTCCGCGCGCAGGGCGTCCAGTCTCGCCATGATCGTCGTCCAGCTGTCGGCGCCCATGATGAGCCGCTGCGGCATGTCGCCGGATTTCACAAGCTTGACGAGTAGTTCCGCCATGCGGTCAGGGTCGCCTGGTGCGTAGACGCCGTTCGTGTCGTTGTTCACGAGATCCATAATCCAGTGCGCTGTCGGACCATAGGCATCGATTTTTGGGCTACGCAGATTGCGTGTGGCGATGCCGGTGCGGAATCCGCCCGGCTCGACGGACATCACCTTGATGCCAAGCGGCGCGACTTCCTGCGACAGCGCATCCGTCAGGCCTTCCAGTGCATACTTCGATGCACTGTAGTAGCCGAGACCTGGCATGGACACGACCCCGTTCAGGGACGAGATATTGATGATCGTGCCACTCTTGCAGGCGCGCATGTTCGGCAGTGCAGCGCGAATGGCGCTCGCCACGCCAAAGAAATTCGTCTCGAACAGTTGTCGGATATTGTGGTCTTCGCCTTCTTCAATGGCGGCCTGATAGCCGATTCCGGCATTGTTCACGAGCACGTCGATACCGCCATGCCAGCTTTGCGCGGCTGCGACCGCCGTCTGGATTTCGGATGGCTTCGTCAGATCCATCGACAGCGGGAGAACGGCATCGGGATGCGCTTCGACCAGCGTTTCAAGGCGAGCGCGGTCGCGCGCGGTGACGGCCACACGATGGCCTGCGCGCAACGCCGCGTTTGCGATGGATGCGCCAAAGCCACTCGATGCGCCTGTGATAAACCAGGTTTGAATACTCATTGCTTTCCCCTTCCTTCTAATACTGTTTAATGATCGATTCGAACGACGACCCCGCCGAACGCTCCGCGCTTCATATGTTGAGCGACACTGCTGCCACGCGCACGAGCGCTTCACCGGGGGCGTCCTCGGGGCGGACGATTTCTTCAACGCTCAGCGCGTCAATTTCTGGACGGCGCGCTTCCCAGCGTTTCATCAGGTTTGACTTGGCTTCCCAACTCTCCGAAAAAAACTCATTGACGTATCTTCTGGTATAAAATGCCTCTCATCCAGCTAGAAACGTCCATTTTTTTTGTCGAATCGTACAAATATGCTTCGGAGAGATGTCGATTGGATCCCTTATCCGAAATCTGTGCGTCTATGCGTGTTGAAAAGGCGTTATTCACGCGCGTCGAGGCCACCTCGCCGTGGGGTGTGAGATCGCCGGCTCAACATGGCTTCAAGCTCGCGCTGCTCGTGCGCGGTTCGTGCGTGCTGACCACGCGCGCCAGTGCGACCCCGATCACGCTGCGCGGCGGCGATGTGTTCATCGCGCTCGACGGCACTGCGTACGAGATTTACGACATGGCTGGCTCCGCGCTCCACGACTGCGCGGAGGTCATGGCAGCGCTGATCGACGACACGATCGTGATTGGCGGCGGCGGCGCTGCGTCGACCTTGATCAGCGGTTGCTTCGAACTCGACGCGCACGATGCAGCCCCTCTCATGTCGGTGCTGCCGTCCATGCTGCTACTGAGGGCGGGCGAAGAATCGAATCGCGCAATCGAGGACCTACTTGTAATGCTCGCGCGAGAAACGGCGCGTCGCGAGATGGGGTCGGACGCGACAATCGCTCGACTGTTCGAGCTTCTGTTCATCCACGCGGTCCGCGCGTGTAGCGAGCAGCAGGCACTTCCAACGACAGGATGGCTTGCTGTGACGGCCGATCCTCATTTAAAGCACGCGGCACGCGCGATGCACCGCGATCTCGCGCATGAATGGACGCTCGAATCGCTAGCGAAGGTCGCTGGGATGTCCCGGTCAGCGTTCGCGGCGCGCTTCAAGGAAAAAGCCGGCCAGACTGCGCTCGACTATCTGATTCGATGGCGCATGCACAAAGCCGCGCACCTGATCCGGCGCGGCGACCTGTCGCTGAACGAGGTTGCGGAACACATTGGCTACCAGTCCGAGGCCGCGTTCAACCGGATGTTCAAACGCGAGGTTGGCACGACGCCTGGAAGATTCAAGCGGGCTAGCAGAAGCGCCCTCAACCCAGTTCACCCGTCCTCTCACCACCACCCCACCTCGGAGGTTCCATGAAGCGAGTCACAGGCATTGGCGGCATCTTCTTCAAAGCCAAAGATGCTCCGGCACTACAGGCTTGGTATAAACGGCACCTGGGAATCGATGTCCAAGAATGGGGCGGCACGGCGTTCACCTGGACTGATAGTGACGGTAACCCAGTTGCTGGAACAACCATATGGTCTGTCGGGCCGGCAGAAGGCGACCACTTTGCTCCCAGCACCGCTTCCTTCATGGTCAACTACAGGGTGGAAGACCTTCACGGATTGGTTAAGGTCTTGCGGGAAGAAGGTTGCAACGTGCTCGAAAAGATTGACGAATCCGAGTACGGGAAGTTTGCCTGGGTCATCGATCCAGAAGGAAACAAGGTAGAGCTCTGGCAACCGCCTGCCGGCCAATGAGCAAGGTTGCAGCCCGCGACAGTAATCTGTGGCCTAACGAATAAGCTTAGATCGTGCGAGCGAAGCGAGCCACGATCTGAACCGTTTGTTGGACGAGCCCGGCCCGTAAGCCGGGTTGCGGGCCTACAGCAAATATGTCTTTGGACGTTGCGCAGTGGATGCGCCGCTTTGGGGAATGGCGGCGCTGAGCGTGTGGGCGCGAGCCATCGTTGCTGCCCAACTCGGTGACTTGAGGTGTTTTTTGCGCTGCTTGGCCGAATTTGAGGCGAACGGTGCCGCACTGCGTACTGAGTATTCGCATCAAAACCGCAGCGCCGCCCGGCTAGCGACCGGCAGGAAGTCAAGACTAACCCTTCAGTCGGCGGGACAGGCCCAAACTAGGTCCCGGCCTTGGCAACGGCAGCGGAACTCCACAGCGAACCAGGATTGGCGCGATCGGGATACAGTGCCAGCATCCTGTCATAGAGTTCGCGGGCGGTTTTCGTCTCGTCATTCAAGCGGATGAAGTCACGCAGGTATTGGCGTGTTTCTTCCACAATGCGCGGGCTGTCATCGTTGGCGGGAACCTTATGTCCCGCAACCACCGCCAGCGGCTTCAGCGCGTCGATCTTGTCCAGCGCGGCGATCCATTCCAATCGGGTTTGCCTGTTCGACTCGTTGAGGAATGGATGGATGCCGTTGTAAACGGCATCGCCGGCGACCACCAAGCCGATCGATGGGACGTGAAGGCAAGTCGTATTGTCAGTGTCGGTATGGCCGACATTCACGACTACCAATTTGTGCCCTTCCAAATCGATCTCGCTGCCTCCCAAGGGATCGGCGGTGGAAATGACATCTGAAATCTGATTGGGGAATAGCTTGCGCCAGCGGCTATTCAATTTTTCCGGCGTGGACTGAAGCTTCATTTGTGCGGCGACCACGGGCGCAGCTACGGCCTTCACGTTCGGGAACCGGTCCTGCAGCACCTTGAGTCCAAAGAAATGGTCTCCGTGGGCGTGCGTAATATAAATCGTTTTGAGCGTCTTCCCACTCGCGGCGATGGCGTCCGCCAAGCCTTGGTTATGCTCCACCGTCAGGAAGGTATCGACGAGGACCGCGTCGCGCTCCCCATAGATCAGCGTGGCCGAATTGGCCACCCAGCTCAACGACTCCTTACCCGGTGGCAGGTCACGGCTCAAGCCAGGGCGCGTGGCCGTGAATACCTTGTACTTCAACAGGGCCTCACTGTCGGACCTTCCCATTGCCAATCCCGGTAACATGGGACTCATGACCAGTGACACCAGTTTCATCATATCGCGACGCTTCATACCGAACCTCCCTTCAAAAATAGTGCGCGGGACCCGCGCCCAGTTAGTCTTATATGCCCATATTGCACGCTTGATCACGCGCTTTTAAGCAGGATCGACCAGCTCCATCTTCGCGATGCGCTCCATCACCCTGCGCATCGCCATCGCATCTTCCGCGCCAAACTGTTCTTCGAACAGCTTCTGCGCCCGGCTCCATTCAGCCCTGCCCTCTGTCTCGCTTTGACGTCCAAGGTCGGACAAGGCCACCTCGCGCTCGCGGCGATCGGCGGCGCCAACCTGGATGGTGATCAGCCCGTCGCGTTCCAAAGGGCGCAAGTTATGCCCCATCGTTGCCCGGTCCATCGTCAAACGTTCCGCCAGGGCCGCCATGGTGGTCGGCCCATGCTGTCCCAGCAAATGCAAGATCGCAAACTGTGTGCCACGAAGACCTGTCCTGGCGAGGCAGGAATCGTAAAATCTGGACAAATGGCGCGCAGCTTTGCGAATGGCTGTGTTGTTGCAGCGCCCCGGCGGTGCGTCAGTCAGCTTGGTTTTCATATGTTCGGAGGCTCGAATTTGGATAATAGTCTCATATGAGACCATATTGCGCAACCCCCAGTCGACCTCACCGCTGCCCTGAAGCCGGCCTGCGTGTGAAGAACGCCAACTAGCTCGTCTTCCACACCAGTGCCGCCGCCCGCCGCAGCTTGGGGTAGA
>DASRXO010000145.1:0-3650 GCA_035654095.1 Telluria sp. | reverse complement strand
CGCCCGAATTGACCGTCGCGCCGAAGCCGTACTTGGTGGTCGAAAACGGCACCCGGACCCAGGCCGGCAAGATGTCGAAGTCGAAGCTGAGGCGGCCATACGACTGGCGCAGGTAGAAATCGCGCACGTTGTTGGCGATCGGGGTGAAGAACGCCGGCGGGTTGTCGTGGCCGGCCACGTCGGGGAAGTCGACCGGCACGATCAGGGCGCGGATGTGGCCATACGACGGCAACCGGATGCGCACCTTGGGGAAACCGGCCGAGATGTCGGTGGCAAAGCTGCGGTTCGGCGTCACCTGGTCCATCAACTGGCACAGGGAGGTGGGCTGGAAGGTCGATGCCGGCTGGTCCGCGAGGGCGGTCAGCTGATCGCGCAGCTGCTGGGCTTCGGGCGTCGCCGCGACGTTGGCCAGGTCCAGCGTGACCGCATAAAAGCCGCGCGCATCAGGCGTCACGCCGGCCACCGCGGCCGCGCCCGCGGCGCTCACCGTGATCTGGTAGTGATGACGCAGGAGGGTGGTCGCCATCCCCGACGGCTCGACCGTGTCGAACTGATAGGTGCCCGCGGTCAGTTGCAGGAATACGCTGCCATCGCTGCCCGCCGCGACAAACTGGAAGGCCGAATTGGTGGTGGTGTTTTGCAGGAAAATGCCGGACGAGATGCCCACTGCCACCGTGCTGCGCGGATCGTAAACCCACAGTTTGAGATTGGTGCCCGCCGGACCCGCGCCGACGTTGACCGGTACGGCCGGCGCGGGCGCGGTGGTGCCGTTGGCGGGAATCACGATGGCGGTGCTCAAGGTCACCACGTCCGTCGCGCTGACCGAGTTCATGGCCGGGACGGGAGCGCTGACCTGCCAGCCGTTGCTGGCGGCGACGGTCGCGGCGAGGCCGGCGATGGTCGACTTGACGCTCGCGTTGAACGCGATCGGATCGGTCGTGGCGCCCACGTTACCGAGCATGGTACGCACGACCACGTTGGCGGCCAGGCCGTCATAGCCCTGGTTCTGGACCGGCGTCACGATCGCCGCGGTGAAGCTGCCGGCAACCTTGGTCTTGTTGTTGACGATGGTGAGGTCGGTACCCTGCGAGCCGGCCATCAGCGAGATGGCGGCATTGGCGCGCGTAATCGCGCCGGCGTCGATCTGGCCGACCCAGTAGGCCTTGCCGGGCGCATCGGCCTCGCGGCCAAACAGGTTGCGGTAGACCGCGGAGACGAACTGGCCGTTATCGCCGGGATAAAGGTCGGCCGATTCCTTGCTGCTGCCGAAGCTGTCGATCTCGGCCTTGAGCGCGGCGTTGCTGCCGTACGCCTGGCTGAGCGCCACGACGTCGGTCGGCGCGCCGGCCGCCAGCAGCACGCCGGCGTGCCAGGCCAAGCCGCCGACGTCGGCCGGACGCCCGAAATAGGCCACGTAAATTTGCTGGACCGCGGCGTTGTAGTCGGCCGCAACGCGCGGCGCGGCGACCAATTGGGCGCGCTGGACTTGGGCCATTTGCTGTGTCGGATTCGCCACATCGGGCGAGGAACCGCCGCATGCGGCCAGCAAAAGCAATAGGAAAGCGGGTGCCGGACGCAAGAGTCTCATGGTTGCCTCAGGGAAATATGCAAAGCGCCAATATACACGAGCCCCAGACGCGCGTCTTTACTACTTGCGGTTAATGCGGATCGGTGACCGCGCCGGTGTGGATCGTCGGCGGGCTGGGGATGGGCTTGCGGCTATTTGGCGGCGGCCGGCGACGTGGTGTCGGACGGGTTTTCCGGCTTCGGTACCTGCAGCGGCTTCACCTTGACCTTGGCCACGCCATCTTGTTTGAAGTCGAGGTCCTTCGCGGTTTGCGGCGACACATCGATGATCCGGCCATCGACATAAGGGCCGCGATCGGTGATCACGACGACGTCGCTTTTGCCGGTCTCCACATTGGTCACCCTGGCGGTGGTACCGAGCGGCAGCGTCTTGCTCGCGGCGTTGTTGCCCTGTGGTTTCATTGGTTTGCCGTTCGCCATTTTCTTGCCGTAAAACTTGGGTCCGTAATACGAGGCCTTGCCGGTCTTTGTCTTGCCCGAACGGTCAAGCTTGGGCTGCTCATCTTGCGCGGCCAAGGCGAACTCCGCGTGCGCCGCCAGCGCGAGTTGCAGGAGCAAGCAACACGTAAGCTGAGCTGAATTCACGATCATTCCTCGCCGCCGGGATATTTCTATTTGATACCGACGCCCAGGCATTGGTTCGGTTGTGACGGAAAAGGATGAGGCGCCGTAAGTCAATACGCCTTGTGATACTCCTCACTTTTTTTGTGGAGAAGCCATGAACCGCATGTCGTCGTTCACAGCAAAAGCAGCCATTGTCGGCACGATGTTATTCGGCGCCGCAGCGTCTGCGCAGGAAGCCGATATCGCCGGCGCCCGGGTGCCGGTCGAGAATTCCATCAAGGCGCACGTCACCGGCGACAGTAGCTTCATCCGCAAAGCATTCCATCCCGACGCCAAGATTTATTCGTATCGCGACGGGAAGGTGCAGGCATTGAGCGTCGACGAATTCGCCAAGCTATTTTCCGGAAAGCCGGCAGCCGACGAGGCGCAGCGCGTGCGCCGGATTGAAAATGTCGACGTCACCGGTAGTGCCGGCACGGCCAAGGTTTTTCTCGACTATCCAACGGTAAGCTTTACCGACTATATGTCGCTGCTGAAGATCGACGGCGAGTGGAAGATCGTCAACAAGACATTCAACGCCGTGCCGAAGACGGCACGCTAGGTTTGAGCCCAAGGATTGATTGTTCGAACACCCGTGGGCTCGAAATCAGCGGTATTTCGAGTCACGACGATCATGCCATGAACAAGGCCTGTCGCCGCTATAAAGCCGTCTCGAACGGGGCGAACGTCCGGCACATGAAGTCGTGCGCTTCGTTGCGCCACGGCGATATCGATCGGCAGAATGCGGCCGGCGAAGGCCGGCATAACATGGCTATCCAGCCAAGCGCGAAATACCGCGCCCAGGCGCGGGTCGCGTCGCTCAACGAGCAGCACGCCTATCTCTAACTCCTGGATCGTAACTACTGACAAGTACAAATCCGCTGCGACGACGCTGTCCGCCCACCGTGCTACGTTGTCGTCGGCCTTGCCGAGACGGACCTTACGGAGTTCGGATACGACATTCGTGTCCAGAATGAACATTACGAGAGATCCGCTGGCTGGGCCAAGTCACGCAGTTCCGGAATCTCGAACTCGACATTCTCAGTGTCCGGCATGGCCAAGAGGTCGGCAATTTTCTTGTGACCCTCGGTCAGCCGCCGATAGTCGTCGATGCTCAAAAGAACGTGTGCGGGACGGCCTCGATCCGTGATGAATACGGGGCCGTTATTAGACGCCTTCTTCGCTTCGCTAGCATGTTGATTGAATTCTCTGCTGGATAAGGTAGTGGTAGCCATGCGCGCCTCCCTAATTGTAGATATGTTACTACAAGCCGAAAACGCATGCAATCAAACCAGGGGGATCGAGAGCGGCAAGGTCGGGCAGTGCAATACCTTCGAGGCGCGCCAGCTTGGTAGAGTGACGGCTGTCAATATTTTCGCTTGCTCCTTGGATAGACTTGATCGGTCTGTCCGGAGGAGAAAGCGCGATGTCCAACTTCTACGTGTATTTCAAAGAAAATA
>DASRXO010000144.1:0-6477 GCA_035654095.1 Telluria sp. | reverse complement strand
CAGCTTTGCCGCCCATGACGAAGTCGAAATAGCCCGGCGGGAGTGTGATGCCGAACGCGCCGTAGCCGGTCATCAGCGTTGGCGTCGATTGGCCGGGTTTGATATTGCGCGGCCGGATCAGATAGTAATCGATCATCGTGCCATCTTGCGAACGGGCCTGGCGGCTTTCGACTTCCATGCTTGACGCATTAAACGCGCTGGGCTCCGCGACGAACGCGCCCGTCACGCCACCAGAGCGCAACAAACGCAGTTCTGCTGGCGCCAGGTAACCTTGGGTACGGAGGACTGCCTCCTGCGTGGACGCGTCCGAAGAATCAAACGTCACCGTCACGCCCGGCGGTGCGGTGAACATGTCGCGCACCTTCCAGCCATTGGTCGCGGGCGATGCGACCTGCACGGTTTTTTGCAGGCCCCGCTTAACCGTGAAAACGACGTCCGAGCGCAGACCGGCCAACGGGTTCCCCGTAGCGACATCAACATATTCCCCGTCCTTCGGCACAGCGATTGCCTGGACTCTTTGTGCCGCCGGCGTGACCGCTTCTGTGTCGTAGCCAAGCACGGTTTCGGCCGGATATGTCTTGCCGTTGATGTCCGCAGGTTCGGCCAGTTGAACGATCACGTGGCGGTGCGTCGTCGCCAGCGCTCCGAACGACTTCAATTTTTTGGGCAATTCCAGTCTCGTTGTCGTCCCCGACGGAGCCACAGTCAGTATTTCGAACGTCGAGTAATCGATGACACGGTTGATCACGCCGAGCGCACCAGATCCTTCACCCACCCGGTCGATCGTGACCAAGGCATCGCTGGCCGGAGCTTGGTAGACGACCGGCGCCGTCGCCACGGGTTTGCCGCGATGCCACATGCGGACAGCGGCTCCCCAGCCGGCACTCGTGCGGGGCGAATCGCCCAGCGTATGCGCAATCAGTATGCGTTCCTCGTCGAGCCAGACGAACTGGGTCCGCGATGCCGGTACTGCCAGTCCGCCATCGACGAATTTGCCGGCAACGAAATCGAACTCGCGCAGCTCGCTCTCGTCGCCCCCCTCGGGCGCAAGGGAGATCAGGCAGTAACGGTACTGCGGTGCGAGGCAGGCTTTGGCAAGACCGCCGAAGCCTTGGAGCCGCAGGTCATACGCTTTACCCTCCTTGCGGCGCAGATCGTCGACGTCCAACACGGTTTTCCATGCCGCCGGGGAGCCATCCTTCGCCCGCTCGGCGACTTGCAGCTGGCCATGCGGATGGACGGCATCCTTTTGCAAACGGACTGCCCGCTGTCCGAGCAACAGGACTTCGGCCAGCGGCGCGCCGGCCTGCAACGCCGTGCGCAGTTCGGACATGACCGGCTGAAAAATTGCTTTCTTCGACAGCGCCGCTGTCGTTGCCTCGGTTTGTTGACGCGCCCAGGCGAGGGCTTTCGGATCGGTCGGAGATTCCATCCACTGCAGGTGGTCCACCTGGGCCACGGCGCTGCCGGCTATGCAAAGTATTGCCGCTGCAGAAGCCAATTTCAGTTGGGTGAGGGAAGGCTTGGCATTCATGTATTTCAACCTTGGGAAAAGTGTCATTGTTGATCCTGGCGAGTGTCGACTTGGACAATGGCGTTGATGCCACTGCACGCTCAACGCGCGGAACGATCACGTCCCCCATTCGTCGCAAATATTTTCGACATCGACCGAGCTTGGAGCGAGGCTTTTGGTCGCGTGTATCATCGAACGGACTATACTAAGATGGCAGTGTGAGGGGGCGATGAAATACAAGGACTTTCCCAAGCATGACTTGAGGCGCTGTTTGTCGGTGCTGCTCTCCATTGAACGATTGGGTCTCAAAGCCTCGGCCCATTATGTCTCGCTGTTGCTTGCGTGCACGCGTGCCGAGGCGATTCGTTCCATCTCGTTGGCTCGGCATCAATTGATGATGGACATCGTGAAGATAGGCCCCATTTACCGAATTGATTCCTGGGGGATTCTCAGTCGAGAAGCAGTTCTAACTGGTTTGCAGCAATTCGATCCTGGTGTCGCCCTCGGTTCCCCAATGGGTGCTGTAAGAAAAGGAGAAGCAACGATGTCAGCAAGGGAAACGGAGGCGCAGTTCCTGAAGTCGCTCGTCCAGGCAGCGAAAACAAAAAGACTTCCTGGTTCCAACCAGGAGGCGGATGTCTTTCGGTTTGTCGCCCAGCTGCTCAGGACTCGATATCCCAGCGAGGCCAGTGCACTCGACTCAGCCGCAATGCGCTATTTTTCGCAGCACAAGGTAAAGCCGCGGCCGTTTCCTCAAGTCGTCGCAGATGGGCTTGTGGTTGACATTCCGCGCTTGCGCCATGCGATGGAAAATGGATGCGCCGGGATAAGCACATGGTAGAGCCCGTCGCATTCATTACAAACTCGGACTTGGCTGTCGGTCTTCAGGAACTATTAAATCAACTAGAGAAGCGCACAGAACTTGGTGAGCCTATCAAAATGTTCATTGCGGGAGGCATGGCTACCCACTTGTACACTGCGTACCGGGGAACGACCGATGTCGATGCGGAGTTTTCCAAGCGAATCCTGCTTCCTCGCGACCTGGCGGTGGAAACCAAAGAAGGCAAATTGCTCTATCTTGATGCGACCTACAACAGCACGTTTTCCCTCATGCATGAGGCTTACCTCGACGATGCTATCAGAGCGCCGCTCGGAACCGAACACATTGAAGTGTATGTTCTTAGCCCGGTCGATCTGATAGTAAGCAAGATCGCACGCTACAACGGCCCAGATCCGGAAGACATCGAAAAGTTGATCGCGCACTTCCGCATTACCGCACAAGAAATAGAAACCCGTGCGGAAGAAGCCTTGGCCGGCTACGTTGGTAACGTCGACAATCTTCGTATGAATCTACATGAGGTCCTGGACAAGGCCCGCAAGCATGCATCGTGAAGAGAACCTGTGCCGGTAATTGTTCAAACATAGGTCCCCTTCTGCGCGGCTCAGTGCGCGTTGGCGGGCGCGTCGGGCCGCAGCACTTCGCTGGCGTTGACCTTGTGGCGCACCGCCTGCACCGCCTGCGGGCTGACCGGCTCGGCCTGGTTGCCCCAGCCTTGGCGAATATAGCTGATCACCTGCGCCAACTGCGCGTCGTCGATCGATTCGGCGAAGGTCGGCATGCCGCCGCGGCCCATCAGCACCGTCGTGATCACGGCATCGGGGTCGCCCTGTACGAAGCGGTTGCCCTTGAGCGCAGGGAAGGCGCCCGGAATGCCGGCGCCCGTGGCCTGGTGACAGGCCGCGCAGTTGGCCGCGAACACGGCCTTGCCGTCGAGGGTCTGGGCGCCGGCCTGCGCACCCAGGCCGAGCATGGCCGCCACGATCCAGCGCTTCATGCCGGCCGCCCTCATGCCGACAGGCGCTGGTGAATGCGCTCGATCTGCTGCCACGAGGACTCGATGGCGCCGGCCTGCCAGCCGCCCAGGTAGCTCATATGTTCGCCCGCCAGCAGGGTGCGGCCCTCGCCTTCGACCAGCACCGGATACGCCTTGGCGCGCGCCTCTTCGCTCCAGGTCGCCCATCCGCCGAGGTTGTACTTGACGCGGTGCCAGGCCACCGAGAACGCCGACTCGAAGGCGCTGCGGTACTGGCCCGGGAAGATTTTTTCGCCGGCCGCGAGCGCGTACTCGATGCGTTCGCGATTGCTGCGCGCGCTCATCGCGGCGGCGTCGGCGCCGAAGGTGTAGAAGCCGAGCAGCGTCCCTTTCTTGCCCTGCCAGTTCCCGGACGGCAGCGAGATCAGGTTGATGCCCTTGGTGTCGGTGTACACGTGGCCGCCGTAGATGCCGTCGTCCTCTTCCCAGAAACGGCGTCCCATCTGCAGGCCGATCTTGGCGACCGGCGCATAGGCCGCGGCCTGCAGCGCCGTCTTGAACTTGTCGGAGAAATCGGTATCGACCTGGCGCAGCACCGACAGCGGAATCGTGCACAGGCAGAAGTCGGCGCTGATGACGCTGGCCACGCCGGTGCGCAAGTCCTTGACCTGCACCTCGACCTTGTCGGGCAGGTTGCGCAGGCTGGTCACCTCGGTGTTATAGCGGATCATCTTGCCGACCCGCTTCTCGAAACCCTTCGCGATCTGGTCCATGCCGCCGACCGGCTGCAGCATGGTGGCCTGCTGCTTGAATTCGTGCACCGACTTGTAGATGTGGCCGAGCTTCGATTGCAGCAGGTCGGAGAAGGCGAGCGGATCGGACGGCACGCCCGGACCGGGCGACATGCCGGCGCCCGGATTGACCTTGAAGCCGCGGCCATCGGTGCCGCGGTAGCTCAGGTCCTTCTTCGACAGATAGCCTTCGCTGACCAGGTAGTCGATCAGCAGGGTCTTGTCGTCGGCCGTGATTTGCTGGTCCATCAGGCCGCCCTTGAGCGACTTGGCGAGCAGCTCGTCGACATAGCCGCGCATGTCGGCCTTGATCTCGAACATGCGCAGGCGGCGTCCGGCCAGCGCGCCCTTGGCGTTGTCGTTGTAGACGTAGGCCGCGTCGTTGTCGTTGTTGAACAGTTCGAGCGGCACCCCGAATTCGCTGGTGTAGTGCAGCGTCGAGCGATGGTTGAACGGGATCCGCCACGGTCCCATGTTGATGTACTGGCCCTTGTCGAATTCGCAGAGCTGCGCTTCGCCGCCCAACTCTTCGAACTGCTTGCCGCGGCGCGCGGTCTGGCAGCGGCCGCCGGCAAACGCGCGCGCTTCGATCAGCTTGCAGGTGTAACCCAGTTTGCTCATCTCGTAGGCCGCGGTCATGCCGGCCAGGCCGGCGCCGAGGATCACCACGGTCTTGCCCTTGACCCGGCCTTGCATGGCGGGCGGCGCGTCGCGCGTGGAGGCAAGGTCCATGCCCCAGGCCTTCATATTCGCCAGCAGCAGACCGCTGCCGCCGACGGCCATGGCCTTGGCGAGGAAATGGCGGCGCGACGGGCCGGACGGTGCAAACAAGGAGTCGTTCAATTGATTTGGCATGATCACCTACGGTGGGTTGACGAGGACTGACTGCGAGTAGCGGAGCGCGCGGCGAACACGCGCTTCCCCTCACCTGTTCACAGCAAGAGCCATGCCATCCGGGCAGCGCGCGCGCCGCCTTGGAACGGCACCGCGGGCCGCGCGCCAAGTTGGCTTTTGCCACCAAAACAGTGCGCATCTGCATCATTTTTTGGTGCGCGCGGCGACTCGAAATAACTTTGTTTTGCGCTGCGCGCGCTGCCCCGCCAAACCATCCGCAGCGTTTACTTTTCACTCTGTACGGACAAGCGCGGCAGCGCTGTTTGCACGCCGACGATAGCGAAACGCAGCGATCCGTCGGGTGTGTAAATGTGTGGGCATGCATCTTGCGTTGATGCAGGAGAACCATCTCCAACGACAACAAGGATTTATCCATGCACACTACCTTCACGCTGCCCCGCCTCGTCATGGGCCTCACCCTGCTGGCCGCCGCCTCGGCGCACGCGGACGACATCAAACGCAACGTCGCGCCGGGCGGCACGATCCCGATCGCGCGCGCGGTCAGCGTGCCGGCCAATACCCGCCTGGTGTTCCTCAGCGGGAACCTGGCCGACGTCAGCAATCCGGACGCGCCGAAAGGCTCGTACGAGGCCTACGGCGACACCCAGACCCAGACCCTGTCGGTGCTCAAGAAGATCGAAGCCCTGCTCGCCAGCGAAGGCCTGGGCATGGGCGACGTGGTCAAGGTCAACGTGTTCCTGGCAGGCGATCCCAAGCTCGACGGCAAGATGGATTTCGCCGGACTGAACGCGTCCTTCAGCCAGTTCTTCGGCACCGCGGCCCAGCCCAACAAACCGGTGCGCACGGCGCTGCAAGTGGCCGCGCTGCCGATGCCCGGCGGGCTGGTGGAAATCGAAATGACGGCCGCCAAGGTCGTCACCGCCCCCGCTCCCAAAAAGAAGAAATAAGCCCGTAGCGGGCGGCCGGCAACGGCCGCCGCGTGCTGTGCCCAACACCACGATGCGCTGGTGGCGGCATCTTGCGTCCTCGTTTTTCTATCAATCCTGAAAGGAGTTGTACTCATGTTACAGATTCTCCGCAATTTTTCGATGGATCCGGCAGCGCCGCGGCCCACCCGAGCGGCGCAGGCGATCGCCGGCGTGTTCGGCGGCCGCGGGCCGGCGCGCGGCGCGGGCGCGATGCTGCTCGCGCTGCAGGCGGGGATCGCGCTGGCGCAAGCGGCGCCGGCCCCGGACGCGGCGCCCGCCGAGCAGCACGTGGACGCGGTGATCGTCACCGGCACCCGCGTCAGCGGCCTGAAAGCGGTCGACAGCGCCTCGCCGGTGCAAGTGCTCGATTCGGCCTCGCTGGAGCGCACCGGCCAGCCCGACCTGATCCAGGCGCTGGCGCAAAACCTGCCCTCCTTCACCGCGCAAGCCTTCGGCGGCGACACCGCCAACCTGACGCTGTCGGCGCGCCTGCGCGGCCTGAGCCCGAACCACACGCTGGTGCTGGTCAACGGCAA
>DASRXO010000143.1:0-16888 GCA_035654095.1 Telluria sp. | reverse complement strand
CAAATCAGCGACTTACATCGGGGCCATGCAGCGACTCGTCGCATGCAAAACAGGCCGGATATAGAAATGCAACCTTATCCTGTCGAATCATGCAGAAAAACCTTGGCAAAAGGGAGGCGTCCATATAGGACCCATGCTGAGCGTGCACGCTATGGGGGGAACGCATGCGTTCCCCCCAAGGGGGGCGCCAAGCCCGGGAACGACGTTCGGGTCAGCCGCCGCAGGCCGGCAGCGAGAAAGCCTGCAGCACCTCGCCGCGCGCCGACTGCACGAAGGCGCTGACCCCGAGGTTCTTCGCCAGCGCGCCCTGTGGGATCGGCACGACGCGCGACAGCGCCGCCTTGCCGTCGCGCGCCAGCTCGGTCGGCGGCAGCCATTCGCGCACCACGAAATCGTGGCGCAGCGTATGGCCGCGGTTCTCGCCCGCCGTCACATCGACCGCCAGCCCGCTCTCGACCAGCGCCACATACAGCGTGCCACCCTGCTGCGCACCGGCTTTGACCTCGACCGGCAATCCCGCCGCGCCGGCCTGGCCGAGCGCGATCGCGATGCTCGCTTGCGCCGGCCTGTCGTTGATGCGCTTGACGCTGGCCGGCACGTCGCGCGCCCAGCCGCGCAGCTCTTTGCCGCCGATGAAAATCTCGGGTGTGTAGATGGTGCGGCTGCCGGCCAGGTCCGACAGCCAGCGCTGGCGCTCGGTGAACGCGGCGCGCGAGAACGGGTCCTTCCAGCCGATGGAGTTCCAGTAATCGACGTGCAGCGACAGCAGCACCGCCTGATCGGCGCTCACGCCGGCCGCGCGCAGGCTGTTCACGAACTTGTCGGCCGGCGGGCAGCTGTCGCAGCCTTCGGACGTGTAGAGCTCGAGCAGCGCGACGCCGTGCGCGGGACTCTGCCCGCTGCAGGCCTGCGCCGCCAGCACCGGCGCCGCGGCGCCCTGCAAGGCCGCGCATGCGGCCAACCACCATAATTTGTTCATGCCTGCCTCTCGAGTTTGACTCCTGCTTGGTCGGCGCGGGCCGCGCGAACCTTACAAGCGCATCACGCGGCCTTGGCCAGCGCCGCCGGCTCCAGCGGCGCGAGGCTGCGCAGGTGCAGCGCGATCAGCACCGCAAGGCCGAGCGTCACCGCCAGCAGCGCAACCACGCCGCTCCAGCCGCCGCCGCTCCACATCGCGCCGGACAGCGAACCGATGATACTCGATCCGAGGTAGTAGAAGAACAGGTAGAGCGCCGACGCCAGCGCCTGCGGCGCGCGGGCGCGCCGTCCGACCCAGCTGCTGGCCACCGAATGCGAAGCGAAGAAACCGAAGGTGAACAGCCCCATGCCCAGCACGATCGCGGCCAGCGACTGCGCGAGCGTCAGCAGCAGGCCGGCCAGCATCGCGGCCATCACCACCCACAGCACGTTGCGGCGGCCGATGCGGTCGGCCAGCCGGCCGGCCCACACCGAACTGAAAATCCCGATCAGGTAGAGCGCGGAAAACGCCCCGACCACGCTCTGGCGCAGGCCGAACGGCGCGGCCAGCAAACGGTAACCGATGTAGTTGTACAGGCTGACGAAGCAGCCCATGAGCAGGAAGGACAGGCAGAACAGCCAGGCCAGGCCGGGGTCGGACGCATGCGCGCGCACGCCGCCCGCCAGGCCCGCCAGGCCGCGCTGGCCGGGCCTGAAATTGCGCGACGGCGGCAGGCTGCGCCAGAACTCCCAGCCCGCATACAGACCGGCCGCGCCCATCGCCGCCAGCGCTGCGCGCCACGAAAAGAAGTCGCTGACCACCGACGTCAACACCCGCCCCAGCATGCCGCCGAACGCGCTGCCGCCGATGTAGAGGCCCATCGAGAAGCCCAGCGACGGGCCTTCGATCTCCTCGCTCAAATAGGCCATCGCGACCGCCGGCATGCCGCCCAGCGCGAAGCCGAGCAAGGCGCGCAGCGCCAGCAGCTGGGAGTAATCCTGGGCCAGCGCGCACAGCAGCGTGAGGACGGCGCCGGACGGCATCGCGCCGGCCATCAGCCGCTTGCGGCCGATACGGTCCGACAAGGCGCTCGAGAGCAGCAGCGAGAGCGCCAGCGCGGCGGTCGATACCGACAGCGCCCAGCTGCTCTGGGCCGGGGTCAGCGTGAACTGGTGCGCCAGCAGCGGCATCAGCGGCTGCACGCAGTACAGCAGCGCAAAGGTGGAGAAGCCGCCGAACACCATGGCGCGGTTGATGCGCGTGAATTCGGGGGTGCCTGCGGCGATAGCGGTATGGGACATGGAGCCCATCTTAGGATTGCGCTTTAATACTGTCCAATATATATTTGAGTCGTTTTTAATACTTTAAATCGATCACAAACCATGGAACTGCGCCAGCTGCGCTACTTCATCGCGGTCGCCGAGGAGCTGCATTTCACGCGTGCGGCCGAGCGCCTGCATATCGGCCAGCCGCCCTTGAGCCATGCGATCCAGATGCTGGAGGCGGACGTCGGCGCCCAGCTGTTCGAGCGCACCAAGCGCTGGGTGCGGCTGACCGAGGCGGGCAGATTGTTCCTGGCCGACGCGCGCCGCATCGTCGCGCTGGCCGAGCAGGCGAGCGACACCGCGCGGCGCGCGCAACGCGGCGAGGCCGGCGAGCTGCGCATCGGCTTCACCTACTCGACGCCGCTGACGCCGCTGTTCGCGCAGGCGATCAACCGCTACCGCAACGCGTATCCGGCGGTGAGCCTGGTGCTGCACGAACTGGCGACGCTGCGCCAGCTCGATGGGCTGGTCCAGCGCACGCTCGACCTGGGCTTCATCCGCCCGCCGGTGGTGGCGGTGCCGGACGCGATCGGCCTGACCACGCTGCGCGAGGACCCGCTGGTGGTGGTGCTGCCCAATGCGCATCCACTGGCGCGCAAGAAGACGGTGGCGATGGCGGACCTGAACGGCCAGCCCTTCGTGATGTATCCGCAAAATGCGGGCACCGGGATTTATCCGCAGATTTTCAGGTTATGCCGCGCGGCCGGCTTCACGCCGCACATCGCGCAGCAGGCGGGCGAAGCGTCGACGATCATCGGGCTGGTGGCGGCGGGCTGCGGCATCACGATCCTGCCGGCCTCGTTCGACCGGATCCGGATGGACGGCGTGCGCTACCGGACCATCAGCGATCCGGCCGCGACCACCACGCTGCTGCTGGCCCAGCGCAAGGGCGAGCACTCGGCGCTGGCCGACGCCTTCATCGCCCTGGCGCGCGACGCCGCCGCAAAACCGGGGACAGACCACCATTGACGAAAAATCGGGGACAGACCACCATTTCGGTCTTAAATTCGCAGCTTTTCATAGGAGAGAAAGTGCAAAAACGGGTGATTTTTGCTCTTCCCGCGCCTGCGTTGATGGGGCTCGCCGAACAGGCGTTATCGCTCGTCCACGCCCCGAGAAATCATGAAATTGCCTGGAAATAGTGGTCTGTCCCCGGTTTTCGGGAAATGGTGGTCTGTCCCCGGTTTTCAGGAGTAGTCGGCGTCGAGCTCCGAGCCGGCGTAGTTTTCCAGTTCGGCGAACAGGGTCTTCATCGCGGCCCGCGTGCGGATCTTCTGGATCACCGTGCAGTGCGTGCGGTAGGACTCGATGCGCTCGGCCAGCACGCCCTGGTGCTGCGGCGGGATCTTGGCCATCAGCTCGGCCCATCCCGCTTCGTAATCGGGCTTGTTCTTGCGCACCGACGCCACGAAGCGCTCGAACTCCTTCTGCCCGGTGCGCGCCACGATCCGGCCGCCGCCTTCGATCGCGAAAATCACCGCCAGCGCAATCACACCCTCGGCATTCAGGTCGACGTCGCTGATCGGGCCTTCGTAGTGATGGCGCCGCAGCCAGCTCGCCGCGCGCACGATCGCCTGCACGTCCTTGCGCTGCCTGAACTGGGTCTCGTACTTCTCGAACCCGTTCCAGTTCTGGTTCGGATCGGCGCTGCACAAGTCGACGAACAGCTCCTTCAGGCGCCGCTGCGTGTACACCGGGTCCTGGTCGTACTCGCCGACCAGCGTGTCCTCGGGCAGCTGCGCCAGCTCGCGCACCAGCCGGAACCCGGCCTGGAACGCATGCTCGGCGCCGTGCTCGATCAGGAAGTCGAGTGCGGCCTCGTCGCCTTCATGCGCGAGCAGGTGCTCGAGCCCGAGCGAGACGCCGCCCACCGTCAACAGGTAGGCGCGCTGGATCCCCTCGGCGGTGCGGTCGTTGGTGAATTTTTCGGCGATCATCGCGGTGATGCCGGCCAGTTCGTCGGCCAGCATCACCGCTGCATCTTCCACTTCGCGCTTCGACAGGCATTGGATGGCGCGCACCAGGCGCGGCAGGCGTTCTACAACGATCGCTGGCAGCATTGTCGGCGGGTCCGTTCTCACGAGAAGATGCCGGTGCCGATGCTCTTGCGCGCGCCGCGCTTGGGCGCCGTGCTGCGCGTCGAGGGCACTTGCTTGCGCAGGCGGTACAGCAGTTCCTTGGTCGAACGCTGCAGGAATTTGGGCTCTTCGTCGGGGTCGTCCGAGAACTCGGCGTCGGCCAGGTCGCCGCTGTGGCGGAAGTCGGGGAACAGCTCGAACAGCGCGCGGTCCCAGCCATCTTCGCTGGCCTTGGCCAGTTCGATCGCGAGCGGCACGATGTCGCTGTCGGACGAGGTCTGGCCGGTGATGTAGGGGCCCTTGGCGAGGATCTCGCCGGCCACTTCGAGGATCTCCTTGGGCGCCATCGAAAACAGGATCGCGAACGCGGTCGCGCCGTGGTCGGTGGCCGAGGCCTCCGCCAGCAGCTCGTGGCGGCGCCCCGCGTCCTCGCTCGAGAACAAGATGCCGTGGATGTGCGCGAACAGCGATTCGGCGATCCGCTCGGGATCGTCCTCGATCATGTCATCCGACCAGGTGGCGGCGAAGAACGCGAGGCTGTCGGCCCAGGCCTTGGGCGGCACCAGCAGGGTCGCCAGCGAGGTCTTGCCGCCGTCGAAGCCGGCCAGGTGCAGCGCCGTCACTTGCGGCGCCAGCGTGCCCAGCACCTCGGCCACCACCAGGTCGCCATGCTGCTCGACCGCTTCGGAAAACGCCTGCTCGGCGTGGCCCAGCGAGCCGGCCAGCACCAGTTCGCTGACCTGCTTCGACAGCGCCGGAAGATTCGATTTTGCCGTCATCGTCATTCTCCTTCTTGATCGAACATCTGCGCGAAGTCGTCCGACACCGCATCCTCTTCATGCTCGTCGTCGCCCTCGTCGCCGGCCGCCAGCTGGTCGAGCGACTGGTCGTCCTCGTCCCACAGGCGCGGGTGCTTGTACAGGAAGGCGGTGATGATGGCCTGGCGCGCCAGCTCGGGATGGTGCTCGGTCATCGCACGGTACATGGCCGCGCCCTCGCCTTCGCAGGACGCCATGGCGAACACCTGGTCCGGGTTGCCGCCCTCGTAATGGAGGCTCTCGGCCAGCAAGCCTTTCGGATCGTCGAACGCGATGTGGTCGACCAGCGCGAAGCTCATCATGTTGACGTCTTCGATGCCGCCGCCGTCCGCATATTCGCCGACCAGCGCGCCGACCATCAGGTCGTAATTCTTCTGGTTGGGCGGGTCGCCCAGGATGCCTTCGATCTGGCCGCCCAGCTCGCGCGACTGGTAGGCGAATTCGGGATGTACTTTTCTCATTTCTCTTGTTCCTGTGATGATGCCGGCGCCGGCCGGGCGACTGCGTTCAAGCCGGCAGCGTCACGCCGTTCAGGCTGAACAGCGAACGCCACAAGGCATACGCCTCGGCCTCGGCGTCGATGATGATGCGGTGGTTGACGCTCTGGTTGTACTCGTCGCGCTTGGCGGGATCGGACAGGATGTCGTAGGCCTTGCTGATGCTCTTGAAGCGCACCTCGGCGCCCGGCGCGTCGTTGCGGTCGGGGTGGAAGCGCATGGCCAGTGAGCGGTAGACCTTCTTGATCTCGTCGTCGCTCGCATTCGGCGCAACGCCGAGGATCGCATATAAATTTTCCATTTGGAAACTCCCGGCGGACAGCCAAACAAGGCTAATCGGGGATTATATAACGCCGCCCGAGGAGCGAGCCCTTACATCGGCCGGACCGGCGCCCGCAACACGATCGGCTTGACCGGGAACGGCACCCCCGCCAGCGCCAGCAAATACGACAGGACGAGGTCACGGTGGGTGGCGAGGGTTTTCATGGCGGTCTTCCGGTGGGTGCGCTTCGGGACTCCGAGTATTGGCCTTTCCGCGCCCCCGCTCTGTACGCTCCGCCACATAGAAGGACCGCAGGGCCACCGTCTACGGTAAAATGCCGCAACACTATCATTCTAAAGCGTTTTTTCATGAGCAACGAGAACAGCAAGCCAGCGGCGGCGTCCCACGCGCCCTCGTCCAACTTCCTGCGCGCCATCGTCGAATCGGACCTGGCGGCCGGCACCCACGCGCGCCCGGGCCTGCCGCCGGTGATCACGCGCTTTCCACCCGAGCCCAACGGCTACCTGCACATCGGCCACGCCAAGTCGATCTGCCTGAACTTCGGCCTGGCGCGCGACTTCGGCGGCCTGTGCCACCTGCGCTTCGACGACACCAATCCGGCCAAGGAAGAGCAGGAATACGTCGACACCATCATCGACAGCGTCCGGTGGCTGGGTTTTAGCTGGGAGCAGGCCGGCCGCAGCCACCTGTACTACGCCAGCGACTACTTCGAGCAGTTGTACCTGATGGCCGAATACCTGATTAGCTCGGGCCACGCCTACGTCGACAGCCAGAGCGCCGAGGAGATGGCCAGGAACCGCGGCAATTTCGGCACGCCGGGCACCGACTCGCCGTTCCGCAACCGCCCGCCCGAAGAATCGCTGGCGATCTTCCGCGACATGAAGGCCGGCAAGTACCAGGACGGCGCGCACATCCTGCGCGCGAAGATCAGCGCGGACGCGATGGCCTCGCCCAACATGAACATGCGCGACCCGGCCATCTACCGGATCCGCCACGCCCATCACCACCGCACCGGCGACGCCTGGTCGATCTACCCGATGTACGACTACACGCACCCGATTTCAGATGCGCTGGAAAACATCACGCACTCGGTCTGCACGCTCGAATTCCAGGACCACCGGCCGTTCTACGACTGGCTGCTGGCAACCCTGGCCGACGGCGGCTTCTTCCGGCAGCCGGTGCCGCGCCAGTACGAATTCGCGCGCCTGAACCTGACCTATGTGGTCACCAGCAAGCGCAAGCTGCGCCAGCTGGTCGACGAGGCCATCGTGACCGGCTGGGACGACCCGCGCATGCCGACCCTGGTGGGCCTGCGCCGGCGCGGCTACACGCCGGAGGCGATCCAGCTGTTCTGCGAGCGCATCGGGGTGTCGAAGGCCGACGGCTGGATCGACATGAGCGTGCTCGAAGGCAGCCTGCGCGACGACCTCGACCCGAAGGCGCCGCGCGCCACCGCGGTGCTGCGTCCGCTGAAACTGGTCATCGATAATTTCCCGGAAGGCGAGTCGGTCGAATGCCAGTCGCCGGTGCATCCGCACTTCCCCGAGCGCGGCATGCGCAGCTTCCCGATCACCAAACAGGTGTGGATCGAGCAGGACGACTTCATGGAAGTGCCGAGCAAGGGTTACTTCCGGTTCTACCCGCCGATCGGCGACGCGCCCGGCAACCGGGTGCGCCTGCGCCACGGTTACGTGGTCGAGTGCACCGGCTACGACAAGGATGCCGACGGCAAGGTCAGTGCGGTGCACGTCAAGTATTTCGAGGACAGCAAATCGGGCACCGAAGGCTCGAACGCCTACAAGGTCAAGGGCAACATCCACTGGGTCAGCGCGGCCACCGCGCTGGAAGCCGAGGTGCGCCTGTACGACCGCCTGTTCATCGACCCGCAGCCCGACGCCGGCGGCAAGGACTTCACGCTGGCGCTCAATCCGGCGGCGCTGGAAGTGGTCACCGCCTATCTGGAACCGGGCATGGCCACCGCCGCGCCGGACCAGCGTTTCCAGTTCGAGCGGCACGGCTATTTCGTGGCCGACCGCGTCGATTCGGCGCCCGGCAAGCCGGTGTTCAACCGCATCACCACGCTGAAGGACAGCTGGGCCAAGTAGGCCGCAACGCCTGCCGCCCTGTCCCGCCCCGGCCGCGCGCCGCGGCGGGATTTTTTACGCCGTGCGCCGGCCCGGCCGACGGTTTTCCGGCCCCTACCTAGCAGCTTTGCTAGGTGGCCAAAGATGTAACAAATAGTAACTTTAGAGCAGCAACGCGACGAACTTCGGTCGACGCATTCCCTGTCACGTCGAGATCTTCGAGGGCTCAGCATGGACAGCACCGAGCAATCCGTCACACTCCTTGCACCGGGGCGGCCACCGGCGTGGTGGATCGGCTTGCCGATCTCGCTGGTGATCGGCCTGCTGTTTCACTTTGCCACCGCCAAGTCGATCGAGAGCGACTCGGGCGGACGCTTCGCCAACCATGCGCGCAACGCCCAGAACACCATCAGCGCGCGCATCAAGTCCTATACCGATGTGCTGCGCGGCACGGCCAGCCTGTTCGGCACCAGCGAGGCCATCACCCGCGATCAATTCCATGCCTATGTCGATGCGCTGCAACTGGCGGTGCATTTCCCGGCCATCGAATCGATCAACTTCGCGTTCTACGTGCGCGACGGCGAGATGGCGGCGTTCGAGCGCCGCATGGCCGCCTCCCGCCATCCGGACGAGCCGCCCTTGCTGGTCCATCCGGCCGGCCGGCGCGCGCATTACGCGATCGTCAGCTATATCGAGCCGGGCTCGGCCTGGAGCGCGACCTTCGGCCGCGACCTGCTGATCCTGCCCTACGTCGAAAAGGCGTTGATGGCCTCGCGCGACACCGCCACTTTGATCACCTCGGGCCAGCCGATTCCGGCCATCTCGGGACCGAAGCGGATCGGGCTCGGCATGCGGCTGCCGATCTATCGCCCGGGCAGCCCCAGCGCGACCGTCGAGCAGCGCCGCGCGGCCTACCTCGGCTCGGTCGGGATCGCCTTCAGCGTCGACAAGCTGGTGCAGGGCGTGATCGCCGAGATGCCGATCTCGCAGGTGCGCATGACCCTGGTCGATGGCGGCCTCGGCATGGAAAACCGCGCGGTACTCGACGGCAAAGGCGAGCGCGTGCTGTTCGACAGCGGCGACAGCGACGTGGGCGGCAAGCCGCTGCCGCATGCGGGCTCGGAGCGCTTCAGCATCGTGCTGCCGGTCGACTTCAACGGGCGCCTGTGGCGCGCCACCTTCAGCACCCCGAAGCGCGCGATGTACAGCGGCTTCGACGAATACTTTCCGTGGCTGGCGATGGGCGCCGGCTGGGTCAGCTCGATGCTGATCTACGCCCTGATCCACACCCTGACCTCGTCGCGCCGGCGCGCCATCATGCTGGCCAAGGAAATGACGCGCGAGCTGCGCGAGAGCCAGGCCAAGCTCCAGCTCTCGCACCAGAAACTGCGCCGGCTGGCGGCCCACGCCGACGAGATCAAGGAAGGCGAGCGCAAGCGCATCGCGCGCGAGATCCACGACGACCTCGGGCAAAACCTGCTGGCGCTGCGCATCGAAGCCGACATGCTGACCTCGCGCACCGGCGAACGCCAGCCGCGCCTGCACGCGCGCGCGCGCTCGACCCTGTCGCAGATCGACGCCACCATCAAGAGCGTGCGCCAGATCATCAACGACTTGCGGCCGAACGTGCTCGACCTGGGCCTGAGCGCGGCGGTCGAGTGGCAGGTCAGCGAATTCCGGCGCCGCACCGGCATCGCCTGCGCGCTGGTCGACGACCACAAGGAAATCAAGCTCAGCGACAGCTGCGCGACCGCCTTCTTCCGCATCCTGCAAGAGTCGCTCAGCAATATCTCGCGCCACGCGCGCGCCACCGAAGCGCGGGTCGAACTGCGGCTGGAAGACGGCCGCCTGTCGATGACGGTCAGCGACAACGGCATCGGCCTGGCGGCCGGCGGCCGCAACAAGATCGGGTCCTTCGGCCTGGTCGGCATCGAGGAAAGAATCCACATCCTCGGCGGCTCGTGTTCGATCGTCAGCTTCCCCGGATCGGGCACCACGGTCGGCGTGGTGGTCAGCGCCGAGCCGGCGCCGCCCGCCGACGCGGCGGCGGCCGCGTCGCGCGTCCGCTTAGAGATTGTCTGAGCCGTTCAGGAAGACTCCTAAGCGCGCTCTTCCGGTCTATCCCAGGCGCCTGTCAGCGCCCCCTCACCCCTCTAAGAATTGATGAGAGAAACCCTTGATACCGCTCAAGCGTACGCACCTGTCCGTCGGCAAAAATGAAACTCAGCAATGCCGATCAACACGGTCAAGGAAAGGAGGCCCACCACTTCGACACTTTTGCTCAGACGGCAAAACTTGGGAAAAACGATGATTCATAAATACACTCGACAAAGAGGACTATCATGATTTCGACAAACAAAATGAACGCAGTTTCCGACCTCGATCTGGAGCCGATCAAAGCCAAACTGATGCACGTGGAATCGGGCGAGGGCTGGAGCCTGGAACAAGTCAATGCGGTGGAGCCGGCATACCGGCGCTTCCTGTGCCTGATGCAGCTGCACCCCAACGAGCAGATCGCACCACTGGTCGACGTCGACACCTTCTGGCATTACCACATCCTCGACACCGCCAAGTACGCGGCCGATTGCGAGCAGGCCTTCGGCTACTTCCTGCACCACTATCCTTACCTCGGGATGGGCAGCGAAGAGGACGCGGCGCAGCGCCAGGCCGCCGCCGACCGCATGTGCGCGCTGTATGAGCAAACCTTCGGCGACAGTTACGCTGCGGCCGCGGCCGGCATCCAGGGCGCGAGCGCGTTCTGCGCCGTCACCGCCAAGCCGGCCTTCTGTGCCGTCACCGCCCAAGCGGCATTCTGTGCCGTGACCGCCAAGCCGGCGTTCTGCGCCGTCACCGCCAAAGCGGCGTTCTGCGCCGTCACCGCCAAGCCCGCGTTCTGCGCTGTCTCGGCCGGCGCAGCCGACGCCCAGGCTCAACCGCCCGCGTCCAAGACGCTGGTGGCGACATGATGACAGCTAGCTAGCGAGCGCGCCGTCCGGGTCGTGGCCACGGTCCGGACGGCGCCTTGAACGATATGCAAATTACCACACTAAATACTTTTGGGAAACTTCTTGAAAATCAGATAGAATGACGGTTTCCACCCACAAACACAGGAGTCCACATGGCGATCACCGCAGTCCCGTCGAATCCGAGTCCGGCCCCGGTGCAGCAGCCGGCACCGCAGGCGCAGACCAAGCAGGTCGTCGACCAGCCCAGCGACCAAGGCGATACGCCGCCGCCGGCTCCGCCCCAGGCGCCGACCGTGAATACCGACGGCCAGACCATCGGCACCACGATCAATACCACGGCCTGAGACCGCGCACGCCGTTCCCATCGGCCCGCCCGGCATGCGCCGCGGCGGGCTTTTTGTTGTCAATCCTATTCACTCTGACAGGCTGGAAATCCCGACGATTTGTGTAAGTTTACGGAGGTAGATCAAACATTCGTTCACTAAGAAAGGGATTGCCATGATTTCGAACAAAGCCTACCAGGCAGTGTTGGACCTCGACCTGGACCCCATCAAAGTCAAGCTGATGCACAAGGCGTCCGGCGAAGGCTGGAGCCTGGAGAAAGCCAACGCGGTCGAGACCGAATACCGGCGCTTCCTGTACCTGATGAAGACCTATCCCGACGAGCAGACCGCGCCGCTGGCGGAAGTCGACACCTTCTGGCACTACCACATCCTGGACACCCTGAAATATGCGGCCGATTGCGCCCGGGCCTTCGGCTACTTCCTGCACCACTACCCCTATGTCGGCATGCGCGGCGACGACGACGACGAGGCGGCCCACGGCCGCGCCACCGCCCGCATGCGCGAGCTGTACGAAACCAGCTTCGGCGAGCCGTACGGGCGCGCCGCGTCGGATACCGCGTTCTGCGGCGCGACCCAGGCGGCCAGCGCGTTTTGCGGGATCACCCAGCAGCAGGCCGCATTTTGCGGCGCGACCACGGCCAGGGCAAGCTTCCGCGGCGCCGGCAAGTCTGCCCGCCGGCGCCCCGCCCTGCCCAGGCGCTAGGACGGCTCAGGTGCCGGTCGCGGCCGGGCCGCCTGCCATCATGGCGCGCAACTCGCGGATGCTGAAGTCGCTCACTTCATGCATCCGCAACAAAATGGTGGCGCCGATCGGCAAGGTGCGGTGACGGATCTTGCTGATCACCGGCGGCGCCACTTCCAGCGCGCGCGACAGCGCCGCGTCATTTTTCAGTTGCAGCTTCTCGATGATGGCGTCGAGCACGCGGTTGGGGTCATACTCCGAAGCGTCCGGCAGTCTGCGAATAGGCATGTTGAATTCTTTCGAAAAGTCACAATTCCGTGCGTAATTCGGCCACGAAGTTGTCTTATCAAGTTAATGTAAGCATTGTGTCCAAAAACCCGCCGATTGTGCGGCTGTTTCTGACAGCGCAGCATGATACACGGCTTACTTGATATTTGCTTAAGAGCCGCGTTTCAGTCGCGCGGACGGGAGGGCAGACGGGCGGCCGCGCAGGCCCAGTCGAGCGCGATTTGCGCCAGTTGCGCGGCCAGCCGGCCGTAGGCGGAGGGTAGCAGGCAGAATTGGACCAGGGCGGAATCGGCCCCCGGCGGATCGAGGCGCCAGCCGAGCCGGCGGCGGATCTCGTCCGGCGCCGGCGGCGGCCGGCGCGCCAGTTCGCGCTCGGCCATGTAGGCGCGCACCTGTTCCTTGGTCGGATGGGTGATGTGATGGATCATGGCTGGGCTATCACAAGTCGGCTGGCGCGGAAGGGATATAACTCACAATAGGTCCGGCGGACGGGCGCGGCTTGACACAGGTCAAGCGCACCGGACCGGCGCGCCTATTTCTTCCCGGCGTTCAGCGCCATCTCGGCCAGCGCCGGCCCCAGTTGCGGATAGCGCAGGCGCACCCCGAGTTCGCGCTTGATGCGTCCGTTGCTCATGCGGCGCGATTCCGCCATGAACGACAGCAGCATCGGCGATACCATCCCCGCCAGTTGCGCGCGCGGCAGACGCGGCGGACGCACCATGCCGAAGGCGTCGGCCACCGCGTCGAAGTAGTCCGCCATCTTCATGCGGCTGTCGTCGACTGCATGGTAGACCCGGCCCGGCAGAGCGCGAAACAGCGCCAGCGCCGCCACCTGCGCCAGGTCGTCGGCGTGGATGTGGTTGGTGTAGACGTCGTCCTGCTCGATCAGCGCCGGGGTGCCCTGCTCCAGCCGCGTCAAAGGCAAGCGTTCGGGCGCGTAGATCCCCGGCACGCGCAGGATCGCCAGCCGCCCGCGCGCACGCAGGGCCCAGCCGCGCAGTACGCGCTCGGCGTCGACCCGGCGCCAGGCGCGGCCATTGTGCGGCGCGACGCCGCGCGTTTCGTCGATCAGCTGCCCGCCGCAATCGCCGTACACCCCGCTCGTACTCACATAAACCAGCCGTGCGCCCTCAGGTAGAATGGCGGTCACGTTGCGCGTGCGGCGGTCCAGCGTGCCCTCCGATTGGGGCGGCGCGAGGTGCACCACATGCTGCGCCAGCCCGGCCAGCCGCCGCAGGGTCGCGGGCCGGTCGAGGTCGGCCACGATCGGGATCGCGCCGGCCGCGCGCAAGGCGGCGCA
Source organism: Telluria sp. (assembly GCA_035654095.1). Classification (GTDB taxonomy): domain Bacteria; phylum Pseudomonadota; class Gammaproteobacteria; order Burkholderiales; family Burkholderiaceae_D; genus Telluria_A. Next base: position 3,265 of record DASRXO010000143.1, on the reverse strand, counting down.
GCGCGCCGGCTGGCTGGTCAGCGCGAACACGCGGAAGCGTCCGCGCAGCAAGGGCAACAGGCGCATGCCGACATCGCCGCAGCCCAGGATCAGCAGCCGCGGCAGGCCTAATTTGTTGCGCTTGCCAAGTTTGTCGTAGTTCATTTTGAGGATAGTATGACGTTCCAGATCACCGTCCAGCCGAGCGGACACCAGTTTGCCTGCGAGGCCGGCGACACCGTGCTGGCCGCCGCGATCCACGCCGGCATCGGCCTGCCTTACGGCTGCAAGAACGGCGCCTGCGGCTCGTGCAAGGGCAAGGTCCTCGCAGGCGCGGTCGAGCACAGGGCGCACCAGCAGCGCGCCCTGCCGCCCGAAGAAAAGGCCCAGGGCTACGCGCTGTTCTGTTGCGCCGTTCCCGGCGCCGACCTGGTGATCGAGGCGCGCGAAGTGGGCGGCAGCAGCGATTATCCGGTGCGCAAGATGCCCTCGCGCGTGGCGAAGATCGACAGGCTCACGCCGGACGTGGCGATCATCCGCCTGCAGCTGCCGGCCAACGAAGCGCTCGCTTACCGCGCCGGACAGTATATCGAATTCCTGCTGCGCGATGGCAAACGGCGCAGCTACAGCATCGGCAACGCGCCCAGCAGCCTCGACTCGCCGCTCACCCTGCACATCCGCCACATGCCCGGCGGCCTGTTCACCGACCAGGTGTTCGGCACCATGAAGGAGCGCGACATCCTGCGCTTCGAAGGCCCGCTCGGCACCTTCTTCCTGCGCGAGGACTCCGACAAGCCGATCGTGATGCTGGCCTCGGGCACCGGCTTCGCGCCGCTCAAGGCGCTGGTCGAACACATGATCCATCTGCAGTCGGCGCGCCCGGTCAGCCTGTACTGGGGCGGCCGCCGTCCGGGCGACCTCTACATGCAGGCGCTGTGCGAGCAGTGGGCCGCGACGCTGCCGCACTTCCGCTACGTGCCGGTGCTCTCGGATGCGCTGCCGGAAGACCGCTGGCAGGGCCGCAGCGGCTTCGTGCACGCGGCGGTGATGCAGGACCTGCCCGACCTGTCCGGCTACCAGGTGTATGCCTGCGGCGCGCCGGTGATGGTGGACGCGGCCAAGCGCGACTTCAGCGCCCGGTGCGGACTGCCGGCCGACGAGTTCCATGCCGACGCCTTCACCACCGAGGCCGATCTCGCCGCCTGAGCGCGCTCAGGCGTATGTATCCAAGTGTCCTATGCCTGGGGTCGGAATTGAGGTATTTTATGGGCGGCGCGGGCTGACTACGAGATATCCCGCGCGCTTTCCATCGCCAACCACAAGACAAAGGCACATACCATGCACACCCCGAATCGCCTCGCACGCCCGCTCGCCGGCGCCCTGCTTGCCCTGTCCGCCGCCGCCCTGTTCGGGCCGGCCGCGGCCGCGCCCGACAGCGCCGTCAGCCCCCAATACCAGGCCGCGATCGCCAACCCCGCGCGCACCGACGACGACCGCAAGGGCGACGCCAAACGCAAGCCGGCCGAGTTCCTCGCATTCGCCAAGGTGCGTCCCGGCATGAAGGTGCTGGACGTCGCGGCCGGCGGCGGCGCCACCTCGGCCCTGCTGGCCGCCGCAGTCGGCAACGGCGAGGTCTGGGCCCAGACCTCCAAGCCCTCGCCCAAGGTCGACGCGCGCGTGAGCGCGATGCCGAACCTGCATCCGGTCGTCGCGTCGTTCGACAATCCGGTACCGGCCGGCACGCCGCCGCTGGATCTGGTGACCATCAATATGTCCTACCACGACATCGTCAACACGCCGACCGACCGCAAGGCCATGAACAAGGCGCTGTACAACGCGCTCAAGCCGGGCGGCTACCTGGTGCTGGTCGATAATGCGGCGAAGGACGGCAGCGGGCTGTCCGCCACCCAAACGCTGCACCGCATCGACGAAGCGGCGGTGGTGTCGGAACTGTCGGCGGCCGGCTTCACCGTCGACGGCAAGAGCGACTACCTGCGTGCCCCATCCGATCCGCGCGAGCTGCCTTTCTTCAAGATGGACGGCAAGCCGGACGACAAGTTCGCGCTGCGCTTCGTCAAGAAATAAGCGTTCCGACCGATGAGCGCTGCCGCCCCGCCGACCCTCGACGCCCACCTGTGCTACCAGCTGTACTCGACGTCGCTGAAGATGACGCAGGCGTACAAGCGGGCGCTGGCGGGCACCAGGCTGACCTATCCGCAGTACCTGGTGATGGTGGTGCTGTGGGAGCGGGAGGGAGTCGGCATCAAGGACCTGGCGCGCCGCCTGCAGCAGGACTCGGGATCGATCACGCCGCTGGTCAAGCGGCTGGAAGCGGAAGGCTACCTGGTCCGCAGCCGCGATCCCGAGGATGAGCGCAACCGGGTGCTGACCCTGACCGCGGCCGGCCACGCCTTGCGCGCCGACGGCCTGCGCGTCAGCCGCGACATCGCCGCGGCCTGCGGCATCACCCACGCCGACGTGCAGCGCATGATGGCCGACCTCGCCGCGCTGAGCGCCAATCTCGACGTTTGAGCATGGTCAACCCCAGCGGTTGACCCTTTGTCCGTCGGCAGGCGCCGAGGTAAATACGACCCGTTTGAAGCGTGAGGCTTACTGGACATCGGGGACATAGTGCGGGATGATTCCGTCACGCATTCCCCCGAAAGCCCCTATGTCATCGATGTCGTCGTCCGGTTTCTCCGTCCTTCGCAACAAGAATTACACGCTGTATCTGGCGGCCCGCATCCTCGGCACGCTGGCGGTGCAAATGCAAAGCGTGGCGGTCGGCTGGCAGGTCTACCAGATCACCGGCAGCCTGTTCGACCTCGGCCTGATCGGCCTCGCCCAGTTCGCGCCTTTCCTCGTCCTGATCCTGCTGGCCGGCCACACCGCCGACCGCTACAACCGGCGCAACATCATCGCGCTGTGCCTCGCGACCCAATTGCTGTGCAGCCTGCTGCTGCTCGCGTTCACCTTGAGCGGCAGCCACGTGGTGTGGCCGGTGTTCGCCACGCTGGTGCTGTTCGGCAGCGCGCGCGCCTTCATGATGCCGGCCTCGCAGGCCGTGGTGCGCAATATGGTGCCGACCGAAAGCTACAGCCAGGCCGTGGCGCTGAACGCCTCGAGCTCGCACGTGGCCATCATCTCGGGACCGGTGCTGGGCGGCCTGCTCTACCTCGCCGGCCCGGCCACCGTGTACACCACCTGCGGCACCCTGCTCGCCGCCTCGGTGCTGCTGATGACGCTGACCCAGGCCGTGCCGCAGGCGATCAACAAGGCGCCCGCC
>DASRXO010000142.1:0-2302 GCA_035654095.1 Telluria sp. | reverse complement strand
CCGCCGCGCGCCTGTCCCAGCGCGCTGCGCGTATCGCCCGCATGCTGCGCGGCCAGGGCCTGTTCGAGTTTGACGGCCAGGTCGCCGCTCCAGATCTCCTCCAGGCCGCCCATGCGCAGGTAGTTCTCGGGGCCGGGCGCGAAGACCGGGTTGCTGGCCGCGAGCTCCACCAGCCGTTCCTCCGGCACCTTGGTGATGCGCGCCATCGCCGGCAATCCCATCACGCGGATGGTCGCCTCGGGCAGCGCGTAGCAGGCGTCGGCCATCAGCCCGCTGGTGATGAAGCCGCCCGACAGCGCTTGGTCGTACACCAGCCCGATCACCTTATGTCCTTTGCGGCGCGCCAGCTCCACGCATTTGCCGAGGTGCGCCATGTAGCTGTTGATGCCCAACATTTCGTCGCGGTGGCGCAGGCGCTGGCCCTGGGTATCGACCATGATCAGGATCGGCCGGCCCGGATGCGCGCGCAGCGTGGCGAGGATGAAGCGGGCCTGCGCCAGCGCGATCTCGACGCCGATCGGCGCATGCCCGGTGGTGCCGACCACCGCGATCGATCCGGCCTTGGTGTGCGCGCTGCCGGACAGGAAATCATCCTGCTCCGCGATCGCGTGACCGAGCGGGAACAGGGCTTTCGCAACTGCCTTCCAGTCCATCATCGACCTCCCAGCCGGTGGCAGCGCGCGGCCTCGGCAAACACGTCGGCCTCCATCATCGGAATCGCCGCCGGCTGCACCACGCCCATCGCGGCCCACACCTCGAGCGGATCGGCCAGGCCGCCGAAGCGTGCGATGCGCTCGGCCAGCATCGCCTGCTCCTGCTCCAGCGCCTCCAGCGTGAGTTCGACCGGCTCGCCGCGGCAGGCGGCGATGGCATCGATCGCGCCCTGGCGGAAGGCGGCGATCGAATCGGCCACGATGGCCTGGCAGTCGCCCATCAGGTAGCGGTGCTTGCCGCCGGTGGTGCGCCACACCAGCGCGCGGTCGCGCGCATCGAACTCCTCGACGCCGGCGGCGGTTTCGATCACTTCGGGGCCCGACATCGCGAGCCGGCCTTCCTCCGACATGACCACCGCGTTGGTGCAGCGCGCGACAATGCCCATGCCGCCGAAGCAGCCGTTCGAGCCGCCGACCAGCGCCACCACCGGGATGCCGGCCGCGCGCGCGTCGAGCACCGCGCGCATCACTTCGGACACCGCGATCAGGCCCGCGTTCGCCTCGTGCAGGCGCACGCCGCCGGTCTCCAGCAGCAGCACCACCGCATTCGCCTTCTCGACCACCGCGCGCCGCAACAAGCCAACCAGCTTGGCGCCATGCACCTCGCCGACCGCGCCGCCCATGAAGCCGCCTTCCTGCGCGGCTGCGTACACCGGCAGGCCGTCGAGCAGGGCGCGGCCCACCGCCACGCCGTCGTCGAAGGCCACCGGCGCATTCAGCTGGCCGAGGTGGGGGCTGACCACGCGCGCCGCCGGCGGCAGGAATTCTTCGACACTGCCGGCGTCGAACAGCCGTTGCAGGCGCTCGCGCGCGGTCGCTTCCAGGTAGCTGCTCATGCCGGGCCTCCCAGCATGGTCTCGGCGGCCTGGTCGAGGCGCAGGCTGACCACCGCCGGCGTCGCACCCATGTCGTTGATGGCGATGCGCGCGTCGGTCAGTTGCCAGCGCTCGTGGAAGTCGCGCATCACCGCCTGCCAGGTGGCGCCGAAGCCCACCGCCGCGGTCTTGATCTCGATGCTGCAGGCGCCGTCCAGCGGCGCCGGCTCGATCAGTACTTCGAGGTTGCCGGAGCTGACCACGCCGACCACCTCGGCCGGTTTCGGCAAGCGCCGGTTGCCGTTCTCGAATCGGTACGTCAGGGTTTCCATCGTCGTCTGTCCTTGTGCTTACCAGTTCCTGAAGCGTTTGGGCGGGTCGTACAGGCCGCCCGATGCGCGCACCAGGTCCTTCATGTTCTTGGCCGCCAGCAGGTCGCGCGTGGCGAGCCGCTTGTCGATGCCCAGGTCTTCCGCACGGCGGATCACGCCGCGGTCGCGCAGGTTTTCCACCATGCGCTTGTCGCGCCCCATGCCGACCGGGGTGTAGCCGGCCACGCCGCGGATCGCCTGCTCGCGCTCCTCCTCGCCGCGGCACAGCAGCAGGTTGGCGATGCCTTCCTCGGTCAGGATATGGGTCACGTCGTCGCCGTAGATCATCACCGGCGGGATCTGCATGCCGGCCTGCTCGGCCAGTTCCCACGCATCGAGCTTGTCGACGAAGGCCGGCTGCATATGCTCGCGGAAGGTCTCGACGATCTGCACCACCAGCTTT
>DASRXO010000141.1:0-2350 GCA_035654095.1 Telluria sp. | reverse complement strand
CAGCGCTTCCCGGCCGCGTGGCGCGCGATCGCGCAGCTGGAGGGACGTATCTCCGCGGCCGATATGATCGCGATGAACGCGGCGGTCGAAGTGGAAGGGCAGAGCTTCGCGGCGGTAGCGCGCAAGTGGCTGGCGCCGTCCGCGGTCAAGGGGCCGGCCAAGGACGCGCCGCGCGAAGGCCTGGCCGCCAAGCTGTTCGACGCCAGCCTGTGGAAGCTGACGCGCCAGCACGTGACGCTGGTGCTGCTGTCGGTGGCGCTGGCCTGTCTGGCGGGGATCCCGCTCGGCATCCTGGCCGCGTTCGCGCCGCGCCTGCGCCAGGCGGTGCTGGCGCTGACCGGCATGCTGCAGACCGTGCCCTCGCTGGCGCTGCTGGCGATGCTGATTCCGCTGCTCGGCATGATCGGCACGGTGCCGGCGCTGGTGGCGCTGTTCGTGTATGCGCTGCTGCCGATCGTGCGCAACACCTGCACCGGTATCCTGCAGGTGCCGCACGGTTTGCGGATGGCGGCGCTGGCGCTCGGCCTGACGCCGCGCGACCGGCTGCTGCACGTGGACTTGCCGCTGGCGCTGCCGGTGATCCTGGCCGGCGTGAAGACCGCGGCGGTGATGAGCGTGGGGACCGCGACCATCGCGGCTTTCATCGGCGCCGGCGGTTACGGCGAACGCATCACCATCGGGCTGGCGCTCAACGACAACGACATGCTGCTGGCCGGGGCGATTCCGGCCGCGCTGCTGGCGCTGTTGACCCAGGGCGCATTCGAGCTGCTGGAACGCCTGCTGGCGCGCCGCCAGCCTTCATATGGTTGAGCAGTGTTTGACACAGATCAACACCGGCCTTGAGCGTTGGGTAATCATGGTCAATGTACAGGCGGTAAGCAATTGTAAAGAACACAGAAAGCGCAGGCCAGCACCCCTATAGTGCCAGCGTTGACTCCAGTCTCCCCTCCCCAAATTAACCACTTGGGTTCACCCACGGCGTGTTTATCCCGTGGGTTTTTTTCTGCCCGCCCGCTTCGTGCTCAGCCCGCGTTGTCGGCCAGCTGGGCCAGTGCCGGGCCGGCCACGCGGCAGATGCGCCAGTCGGGCATGACTTCGGCGCCCATGCCCTTGTAGAAGTTGATCGCGTTCTCGTTCCAGTCCAGCACCGACCATTCGAAACGGCCGCAATCGCGTTCGACCGCGAGCTGGGCCAGGCGCACCAGCATCTGCCGGCCGTAGCCCTTGCCGCGGTGTGCCTGCTTGACGTACAGGTCTTCCAGGTACAGGCCCTTGCGGGTCAGGAAGGTCGAAAAATTGTGGAAGAACAGGGCGAAGGTGACCACCTCGCCGCCCTCGACGCCGACCAGCGCCTCGCAGGCCGGACGCGCGCCGAACAGGCCCTCGTGCAGCTGCGCTTCGGTGGCGACGACCAGGTGTTCGAGGTGCTCGAACACGGCCAGTTCGACGATCATGGCGTGGATGTGGGCGACGTCGGCCGCCTGGGCCGGGCGGATGGAGAAGCGGTGTGCAGTGGTCATGGAGTCTCTGGAACGCGAAGTAAAGGGATCGTGGCGGCGGGCGCGGGCGCCGGTGTGCGTAGCGCCCATGCCACGCTGGACAGGCACAATATCATGCCCAGCCATTCAATGGTCGCGGGTTGGTAGCCTTCGAGCCGGATCGACAGCAGCACCGAGATCACGGGCGTGACCACGCCGATGTACACCGCCTTCTGGGAACCGAGGCGGCTGATCAGCGTGAAATAGGCATTGAAGGCGATGACCGAGCCGAACAGCGACAGGTAGAGCAGGCCCATCCAGTAACGCGCGGCGTCGGGCAGCATGAAGCGCTGGCCAGTGAACCAGGCCCAGACGCCGACCATCGCGCTGCCCCAGAACATCGACCAGGCCATGGTCAGCATCAGGTCCTTCGATTGCTCGCGCACCTTGACCACCACCACGTTGCCGGCCGAACTGGCCAGGGTCGCAATCAGCGCCATGGCCAGTCCCAGCAGGAAGTGGCCGCTGCCGCCGGCCATCAGCTCTTGCCAGGCGATACCGATCGAGCGGTAGAACAAGAGGCTGACGCCGGCCAGCGCGACCACGCCGGCGGCCCAGGTGCGCCAGCCGATACGGGTGCCGAACGCGATGCGGCTGCAGATCGGGGTCCAGAACACCATCAGCGCGAACAGCACCGCCACCAGCGCCGACACCAGGTACTGTTCCGAGGTGTAGGTGCAGACATAGGAGACGCCGAACGTGAAGAAGCCTTGCAGCAGGGTCCAGCGCTGGGCGCGCCACGGCAGGCGCAGGCTGCCGCCGCGCACCAGGCAGATCGCGAACAGGGTGGCGGCGGCGAGACCGAAGCGGTA
>DASRXO010000140.1:0-3278 GCA_035654095.1 Telluria sp. | reverse complement strand
GATCGGCATCTCGAACGACAAGCTGCACGCGCGCGGCCCGGTCGGGCTGGAAGGTTTGACCTCCCTGAAGTACGTGGTCTTCGGCCACGGCGAAATCCGCAACTGACCCGATCGGATCACCATGCTCTGGATTAAAGCCTTCCACATCGTCTTCATCGCCTCCTGGTTCGCCGGCCTGCTCTACCTGCCGCGCATCTTCGTGAACCTGGCGCAGGAGACCGAAACGGTGGCCACCGAGCGCCTGCTGCTGATGGCGCGCAAGCTGTACCGCTTCATGTCGATGCTGGCCTGGCCCGCGGTGCTGCTCGGGCTCTGGCTGTGGCTCGGCTACGGCGTCACGGGCCACTGGCTGCACGCCAAGCTGGCGCTGGTGGTGCTGGTTATCGGTTATCACCACGCTTGCGGCTCGCTGCTGAAAAAATTCGAGAACGGCGCCAATCTGCGCAGCCACACCTGGTACCGCTGGTTCAACGAAGTGCCGGTGTTCCTGTTGACGGGGATCGTGATCCTGGTCGTGGTCAAACCATTCTGATCGGACGAACGATGAGCAAAACCATCCAGTATTTTGTCGCGCCGCAGTCGCCCTGGACCTATCTTGGCCATGAACGCTTGCTGGCGATCGCCAAGGCCAAGGGCGCGCTGGTCGAACCCAAGCCTTTCGACCTCGGCAAGATATTCAGCCTGTCGGGCGGCCTGCCGCTGGCCAAGCGCGCGCCGCAACGCCAGGCCCACCGGCTGGTGGAGCTGGCGCGCTGGTCCGCCTTCCTGAACCGGCCGATGAACGCCCAGCCCAAGTTCTTCCCGGTGCCGCCGGACGACGCCGCGAAGCTGATCGTCGCCACCCGCATCAGCCTGGGCGCGGATGCCGCGCTGGCGCTGACGGGCGCCATCGGCCGCGCGCTGTGGGCCGAGGAACGCAACATCGCCGACGAGGAGACCTTGACCCAGATCGCCAACGCGCTGGGGCTGGACGGCGCGATGCTGGTCAAGTCGGCGCAGACCGCCGGGGTGCAGGAGCAGTACGACCGCAACACCGACGAGGCGGCCGCCGCCAACGTGTTCGGCGCGCCGTGGTACATCGTCGACGACGAAGGCTACTGGGGCCAGGACCGCCTCGATTTCGTCGAGCGCGCCCTCGACAAGTAAGGCGCGAAAAATAGCGTGACCGTCATTCCCGCGAAGGCGGGAATCCATACATTGCATGAATTCCCTCCATGCATTGCATGAATTCCCTCCATAGCGTGCGTGCTATGGGTATAGGTGAACGCATGCTCGGCATGGATTCCCGCCTGCGCGGGAATGACGGCGATTTTTATAACGGATAAAGGGTACACCATGGCTTCATTTTTCTGTCCTTGCCCGCGCGGCATGGAAGCGGCGTTGGCCGAAGAACTGGGCGAGATCGCCCAGCACAGCACCAGCATGAAGGTGCACAACCAGGTGCCGGGCGGCGTGCACTGCTCGGGCCAGCTGCTGGACTCCTACCGCATCAACCTGCACTCGCGCATCGCTTCGCGCGTGCTGATGCGCATGGCGCACTCCAGCTACGACAACGAGAACGACATCTACGACCTGACCCTGGCCCAGCCCTGGGAAGACTGGTTCGGCGTCGACCACACGATCCGGGTCGACGTCACCGCCGTCAAGTCGCCGCTGCGCAGCCTCGAATTCACCACCCTGAAGATCAAGGACGCGATCTGCGACCGCTTCCGCGACCAGTTCGACAAGCGGCCCTCGGTCAACACGCGCGAGCCGGACATGCGCATCGTCGGCTTCCTTGACCAGCGCAACTTCACGGTCTATCTCGACACCTCGGGCGAGGCGCTGTTCAAGCGCGGCTGGCGCGAAGAGACCGGCGACGCGCCGCTGCGCGAGAACCTGGCCGCCGGCATGCTGCGGGTCGCCGGCTGGAAGCCGGGCACCGTGCTGTTCGACCCGATGTGCGGCTCGGGCACGATCCTGATCGAGGCGGCCCAGATGGTACAGGGCATTCCGCCCGGCGCGCGGCGCCGCTTCGCCTTCGAAAAATTCAACGATTTCGATCCGGCCCCGTGGCAGCAGATGAAACTGGCGATCAAGCCGAACCCGCTGCCGCTTGAACCGACCATCTTCGGCAGCGACATCTCGGGCGACATGGTGGCCATGACGCGCCATAACCTGCAGGTGGCCGGCATCCATTTCGACGTCCCGCTCAAGCAGATCGAGGCGCAGGAAGTCAAGCCGCCGACCGAGCAGCCGGGCATCCTGCTGACCAACCCGCCGTACGGCGAGCGGATCGGCGTGCGCGGCGACAGCAGCGTGCCGGCCGACGAGATGTCGGTCGCGTTCTACGCGGCGCTGGGCACCACGCTCAAGCAGCGCTTCGCCGGCTGGACCGTGTTCCTGTTCACCGCCGACCTGTCGCTGCCCAAGCTGCTGCGCCTGAAGGAAGCGCGCAAGACGCCGTTCTTCAACGGCGCGCTCGAATGCCGCCTGTTCCGCTTCGACATGGTCGCCGGCTACAACCGCCGCGAAGAAGCCAAGCCGAAGCAGGTTTGAGCCGATGTTCCCGAGCCCGCCCTCGAACCTGCCGCCCGATCCCGTCACCCCGGTCCCGCTGCCGCCCGTGCACAAGGTCACGGCGCTGGGCCGCAACGGCCTGGCCACGCTGCTGGCCGGGCTGTCGATGCTCGGGCCGTTCTGCATCGACGCCTACCTGCCCGCGTTCCCGAACATCCAGGCCGCGCTGGGCGCCAGCGCGATCGAAGTCCAGCAGACCCTGACCGCCTACATGCTGGCCTTCGCCATCATGGTGCTGTGGCATGGCGCGCTGTCGGACGCCTTCGGCCGCCGCAACGTGATCCTGTGCGCGCTGGTGGTGTTCGCGGTCGGCACCTTCGGCTGCGCCGCCTCGCATTCGGTGTTCTACCTGTGGGTGTTCCGCATCATGCAGGGGGTGTCGGCCGGGGCCGGGGTGGTGGTCGGGCGCGCCATCATCCGCGACCTGTATTCGGATGCGCCGGCCGCGCGCCTGCTGTCGCTGGTGACCATGATCTTCTCGATCGCGCCGGCCATCGCGCCGGTGATGGGCGGCTGGATCGTCAAGTTCTTCGACTGGCGCGCGATCTTCCTGACGCTGCTGGTCTACACCATCGTGCTGTTCGTGGTCTGCTACAAGCATCTGCCCGAGACCCTGCCGCGCGAGAAGCGCCAGCCCTTCAATCCCGGCTACCTGGCGGGCAGCTACGGCGCGATCTTCCGCTCGCCGCTGTTCCACATGAAGTCGGGCGTGGTGGCCT
>DASRXO010000139.1:0-5231 GCA_035654095.1 Telluria sp. | reverse complement strand
TTTTCCCTGCACCACGAAAACGTACGACTCTATACAATTCGGGGCACAGGGGGAGTAACAAGATCGTCGTGAATCCCGCCAACGGCAGCGCCCGCCCGGACGCGCTACATCTCGCGAAGCAGCGCTACACACTTGTGATATAACTCCGGTCGCTCAAGCAAACGTACAAAAAGTACAATATGACCCGTTCGTTCTACACGATCATCGCCGCCCAGTTTTTTTCCTCCCTCGCCGATAGCGCGCTTTTCATATTCTGTGTGTCCGTCGTGACGACGCATGCGTACCCGCTGTGGATGACGCCGATGCTCAAGGTCGGCTTTGTTGTCTCCTACATCCTTGTGGCCCCGCTCGCCGGCGCCTTCGCCGACTCGATGCCCAAAGGCCGGGTCATGATGATCACGAATTTGATCAAGATTACCGGTTGCTCCATGATGTTCCTGGACGCCAGCCCGCTGCTCGCCTATGGCATCGTCGGGTTCGGGGCCGCGGTGTATTCACCGGCAAAATATGGCATCCTGACCGAGCTCCTGCCTGCGGAGCAATTGGTGAAAGCGAACGGCTGGGTGGAAGGCACCACCGTGATTTCAATCATTCTCGGCACCGTCATCGGCGGCGCGATCTCGGCCAACAGGGCGACCGTCGAATGGCTGTTACGCCATGTGCCCTTCGCCTCCGATCCGCTGCACGCCGCGCTCGCGACGATCGTCGCCATCTATGCGCTGGCGGCGATATTTAACGTCTTCATTGTGCAAACCGGCGCACGCTATTTCAAGGCGCGGTTTAGCGCCACCTTCCTGATCGAGGACTTCTTCAAGTGTAATAAGCTGCTGTGGCGCGATCCGGACGGCATGATTTCCCTGGGAATCACCTCGCTGTTTTGGGGAGTGGGCATGGTGCTGCAAGTTGTGCTGCTTAAATGGGCCCAGCGTTCCCTGTCGCTGCCGCTCGATCAAGCCACTTTGCTGCAGGGCGTGTTCGCCTTGGGAATCGCAATTGGCGCGGCGGGCGCGGCACGCATGGTGCCGCTGACCCGTTCGCTGTCGGTATTGCCGGTCGGCGTCGCGATGGGAGGCATTCTTTGCTTGATGACGCTGGTGAAATCGCCGGTGATCGCATTTCCCATGCTGGCCTTGATCGGCATGCTCGCCGGCTTTTTTGTCGTGCCGATGAATTCGATGCTGCAGCATCGCGGCCATCAGCTGATGAGCGCCGGCCACTCGATTGCGGTGCAAAACTTTAACGAGAATCTGGCCATCATTTCGATGATGGCGTGCTACGCGGTGGCGACCCACTATCGGGTCAACATCAACGTCGTCATTATTGTCCTCGGCGCGCTGTTGTCCGTGACGACACTGAGCATCTTGCGCATCCACCGCAATCGCAGCCTCGCCTTCACCTGCTATTAGTGCCGATTCAGCTCCCAATACAAAAACCCACTCCCCATGGAGAAAGTGCGCCGCGCGCCGTCGACCCAGGGGAACGCCGAACGAGGCTGAAGCTCAGGTGGAAGAAATTGCCGCTCAGGATGCCACTGCCTTCGCCTTCAGGGTGTCATCAAGTACTTGGCGCAGCATCTTTGTCTCGCGCTCATGCAGCAGCGCTTTTTCTTCCGCCATGGCCGCACGCTGGGCCAATTGTTCGCTGTGGAGACCGGCAAGGTCCATCCCTAGCTGGTGCGCCGCAGTCTCCAGCAACGCGATCTCGTCCGGCCGGTACTGTCTCTCATCGGCCTTCTTGCCAATGAGGACCATGCCCTCGAGCCGCCCACGCACTACCATCGGCAAGGCCAGCTCGACCCCAGGCAGGTCGCCGCGCTCACACAGGCTCAGGACAGCGTGCGACTGGCGCAGTTCGACTACTGTCTCATCGTTGGCGTCGAGCAGCGTGGGGCTGCCGGACAGGGTAGCGGCCTGCAGCCGGTATGCCTGGCTCGGGTCGAGCGTATAAATGGCGGCGCCTCGTGCTTGCGCATACGTTTCGATGGTGCCGATAAATCGGTTCTGCAGTACACCGATATCGGTGATGAACGGCGCGTTGCGCTGGAAATGCTTCAGTTTCTGTGCGGCTTCGTGCCAATGGTGAAAAAAGAAGTGGTCGACCTGATGGCTTACCCAATGCTGGATACGGTGGAAAGACAGGATGACCGCGAGTGCCACCGCGGCATCGAAAATTACGTTCTTCTCGCGTCCTTCGAAATGCAGAAGTTTGTCGACGCCCCATTCGGTGATGCTGAACACCACGAGCAGGAAACTGCTGATGATCGTCACGACCAGCACGCGGTTGACCGCGAAACCGAGGTCGAACAGGCGATGACGCAGGGTCGCATAGCCCAGGCCGAGGTAGGCCAGCATCACGATCGCTCCCTGGGCGGCCCCGCGTAAGGTCTCCGGCATCGGCTGGCCAAACAATTGGTTGAGGTTGTAGCTCAGGTAGCCGAACGAAATGGCGCCGATACACACACCGATCCACGCGAGTCGCCGCTTGGTCTCACCCGTGCTGCGGCGCCAGGATAGCCAGAGGGCGATGATCGAGATCAGCGTCGAAGCGCTCTTCACCAGCGTGGAGAAGGTGGCTGACGAGATTATTTGGCGCAGTGACCATTCGACCAGGTGGTAGTTATCGGCGATCGCATACGCTGTCGAGAAGATGAAAGCGGCGGCGAAGACGTAATACATGCGGCGCACCCAGGTCAGCTGCATGTGCGGCCTTTCCTCGGGAAAGCTCAAGCTGAAATAAACGATGAACAGGTATTTGACCATCAGCCTGAGCGGGTCGACCACCCGCCCAAGCAGGTCAAGCGTAGCCCCACTCGGCAGGTTGTACATGAAATAGTCGCCGGACACCGCAAGCAGGGCCAGGGAGAACAGGCGCATCACATTGCTGTCGGCGCGCCGAAGGCCTATCAACACGCCGAACAGCAAAGAAATGTACGCCGTCGCGCCCCATGTCCCCACCCCGACCAGTGCAGCCATAGGATGCCGTGCGGAGTCCGGATCCGGGATCGGTCGCACCAGAAAATGTGAGCTTCCTTTCGTGGAGTACAAGATGCCGCCGATCATCTCGTCCGTGCCCAATGTCCGGATCAAATCATTGGGATGGTCGAATACGGCCAGGTCGCCCGGACGCGCACCGAGCTGTGCCAGCGGCGACATGGGGGACAAGCTGTGGATGGGAACGCGATAGTCACGGTCGGGCGCGCCGAACGACACCCCCAGAGTACCAGTGCTTTCAGGTAACGAGCCGCGTTCGAAATATGACGTCGCCCAAGTCGTGAGCGCGGCAAGTACGAGGGCCAGCGTGATCAGCAGGGTACGCCAAGAGTTGATAGTGAAATTGGAGTGTTTCACTTGGATGCTCTACCCAAAGTCATTATTGTCGCATGGCATGGTTTGCAAGGCTATTGGAACGTGCTTCGCAGCTGCGATCACTGAGGCGTTAGCTGGCACTCACCGCCAAGATTAGCTCAGCCAAATAAAAAAGCGGAGCCAAATCAATAGCTCCGCTTCGCTTGTTTACACTTTCGTGCTTATCCGGGCCTAGAACGGGATGTCGTCGTCCATGTCCGAGAAATTCGACGCCGGCTTCGGTGCCGGGCGCGCGGCGGGGGCCGCGGGGGCCTGGCGCGGTGCGGGAGCCGGACGGCTCGGTGCGCTGTCGTAGCTGCCGCCGTCGTCCATGCCGGCGTCGCCGCCCATGCCCTGGCGGCCGCCCAGCATCTGCATGTTCTCGGCGACGATGTCGGTCGCGTACTTCTCGACGCCGTCCTTGTCGGTGTACTTGCGGGTCTGCAGGCGGCCTTCGACGTAGACCGACGAGCCCTTCTTCAGGTACTGGCCGACGATCTCGGCCAGGCGGCCGAAGAACGAGATGCGGTGCCACTCCGTCGTCTCTTTCTGCTCGCCGGTGTTGCGGTCCTTCGATTTGTACGAGGTCGCGACGGCAATGTTGGCGATGGCGTCACCACTGGGCATGTAGCGGATTTCCGGATCGCGGCCCAAGTTGCCGACGATGATGACTTTGTTAACTGATGCCATGTATTACTCCTGTTGAACTGCGGCGGCGGTCCGCAACGCTATGGGTTAGCCAAACGAGGATTATATGCCACTCACCCGGCGCCGGGATGGATTCTTGTGCACTCGTCATCCGTTTGCCTCTAGCATGAATACTGGTATTATATACAGTATTTAGCCCTCGTAAACCTGAGCAAGATCAATACGGTCAGCGCCGACGTGTGAATGCAAACCCGGCTATAGTAGTAGGTTGACCGCCCCACCCATTCGAAAGCCAAGGCACATGGAACAGATCCGCATCCGCGGCGCACGTACGCACAACCTCAAGAACATCAATCTCGACCTGCCGCGCAATAAGCTGATCGTGATCACCGGGCTGTCGGGGTCGGGCAAGAGCTCGCTCGCCTTCGACACGCTCTACGCGGAAGGCCAGCGGCGTTACGTCGAGTCGCTGTCGGCCTACGCGCGGCAATTCCTGCAGTTGATGGAGAAGCCCGACGTCGACCTGATCGAGGGCCTGTCGCCGGCCATTTCGATCGAGCAGAAGGCCACCTCGCACAACCCGCGTTCGACGGTCGGCACGGTCACCGAAATCCACGATTACCTGCGCCTGCTGTACGCGCGCGTGGGCACGCCGTACTGCCCGGACCATCCCGAGCATCCGCTGGCCGCGCAGACCGTGTCGCAGATGGTCGATGCGGTGCTCGCGATGCCCGACGCGACCAAGCTGATGGTGCTGGCGCCGGTGGTGGCCAACCGCAAGGGCGAGCATGTGGACCTGTTCGCGGCGATGCAGGCGCAGGGCTTCGTGCGCTTTCGCATCCAGAGCGGCACCAACGCGGCGAAGATCTACGAGATCGACGACATGCCGAAGCTGAAGAAGACCGAGAAGCACACCATCGACGTGGTGATCGACCGCGTCAAGGTCAATCCGGAGATCAAGCAGCGCCTGGCCGAAAGCTTCGAGACCGCACTGCGCCTGGCCGACGGCCGCGCGGTGGCGCTCGAGATGGACAGCGCCAAGGAGCACGTCTACTCCAACAAATTCGCCTGCAATGTGTGCGGCTATTCGCTGCAGGAGCTCGAGCCGCGCCTGTTCTCCTTCAATAACCCGATGGGCGCTTGCCCCGAGTGCGATGGACTCGGCCACATCGAATTCTTCGACCCCAAGCGGATCGTCGCCTTCCCCAACCTGTCGCTCGCATCGGGCGCGGTGAAGGG
>DASRXO010000138.1:0-2311 GCA_035654095.1 Telluria sp. | reverse complement strand
TGCTGGTCGGCGTCGCGCTGGCCTTCCTCACGCTGTTCCTGTTCGTGCCGCTGGTGGCGGTGTTCGCCGAAGCGTTCAAGAAGGGCTGGCAGGCCTACTTCGCGGCGATCACCGATCCGGACGCGATCTCGGCCATCAAGCTGACGCTGAACGCGGCCGGTATCTCGGTGCCGCTGAACCTCGTGTTCGGGGTCGCGGCCGCGTGGGCCATCGCCAAGTTCGAATTCCGCGGCAAGAGCATCTTGCTGACCCTGATCGACCTGCCGTTCTCGGTCTCGCCGGTGAACTCGGGCCTGATCTACGTGCTGCTGTTCGGCGCCCAGGGCTGGTTCGGTCCATGGCTGCAGGAGCACGCCGTCAAGATCCTGTTCGCGGTGCCGGGCATCGTGCTGGCCACCGTGTTCGTCACCTTCCCGTTCGTGGCGCGCGAGCTGATCCCGCTGATGCAGTCGCAGGGCAGCGAAGAAGAGGAGGCCGCGCTGGTGCTGGGCGCCTCGGGCTGGAACACCTTCCGCCGCGTGACGCTGCCGAACATCAAATGGGGCCTGCTGTATGGCGTGATCCTGTGTAACGCCCGCGCGATGGGCGAGTTCGGCGCGGTGTCGGTGGTGTCGGGCCATATCCGCGGCGAGACCAACACCATGCCGCTGCAGGTCGAGATCCTCTACAACGAATACAACTTCGCCGCGGCGTTCGCCGTCGCCTCGCTGCTGGCGCTGCTGGCGCTGGTGACCCTGGCGATCAAATCTTTCATCGAGTGGCGTTTGCATCAGACCGATCCGGTCGAAGCCGATGCACGCAATCTGGAGCACTGATCATGACGATCGAAGTCAAGAATATCCAAAAGCGCTTCGGCGAATTCGTCGCCCTCGACGACGTGTCGCTGCAGTTCCCCGCCGGCGAATTGACCGCGCTGCTCGGGCCTTCCGGCTGCGGCAAGACCACCCTGCTGCGCATCATCGCGGGCCTCGAGCATCCGGATGCCGGCCAGGTGCTGCTGGACGCGGAAGACGCCTCGGCGCGCCACGTGCGCGAACGCCAGGTCGGCTTCGTGTTCCAGCACTACGCGCTGTTCAAGCACATGAGCGTATTCGAGAACGTGGCTTTCGGCCTGCGCGTCAAGCCGCGCAAGGAGCGCCCGTCGGAGCAGGAGATCCGCCACAAGGTGCAGCAGTTGCTCGAGCTGGTGCAACTCGACTGGCTGGCCGACCGCTATCCGCCGCAGCTGTCGGGCGGCCAGCGCCAGCGCATCGCCCTGGCGCGTGCGCTGGCGGTGGAGCCGCGCGTGCTGCTGCTCGACGAGCCGTTCGGCGCGCTCGACGCCAAGGTGCGCAAGGAGCTGCGGCGCTGGCTGCGCCGCCTGCACGACGACCTGCACGTGACCAGCATCTTCGTCACCCACGACCAGGAAGAGGCGCTCGAAGTGGCCGACCAGGTGGTCTTGATGAACAAGGGGAAGGTCGAGCAGCTCGGCACCCCGGACGCGGTGTACAACCATCCGGCCTCGCCCTTCGTCTACGGCTTCCTCGGCAATGTGAACCTGTTCCACGGCCGCGTGCACGACGGCGTGCTGGCCAGCGGCGACGCCAGCTTCGCGGTGCCGCAGCACGCCGGGGTCCAGGACGGCAAGGGCATCGCCTACGTGCGCCCGCACGACCTCGACATCGACCGCTACACGCCGGGCGCCGAGGGCATCGTGGTCAAGCTGCGCCGCGCGCATGCGATCGGCCCGCTGGCCCAGCTCGACCTCGAACGGGCCGACAACGCGGAGCTGATCGAAGCGGTGATGTCGAATGAGCGCTACAGCGGCCTGCAGCTAAGGGAAGGCGAGACCCTGGTGGTGCGTCCGAGGCGCCTGCACGTGTTCGTCGACCAGGGAGCGGCGATATGAACTTCCAACAACTGCGCTCGATCCGCGAGGCGGCGCGCCGCAACTACAACCTGACCGAGGTGGCCCACGCGCTGTTCACGTCCCAACCCGGCGTGAGCCGCCAGATCCGCGAGCTCGAAGATGAACTGGGGGTGGTGATCTTCGAACGCAACGGCAAGCGCCTGACCGGCCTGACCGATCCCGGCAAGGGCATCTTGAAGATCATCGACCGCCTGCTGGTCGAGGCCGAGAACCTGCAGCAGGCCAGCATGGAGTACGCGGGCCAGAGCAGCGGCACGCTGACCATCGCCGCCACCCACACCCAGGCGCGCTACGCCCTGCCCAAGGTGGTGCAGGCGTTCCGCCACGACTTTCCGGACGTGCGCTTCGCGCTCCAGCAAAGTGCGCCGGACCACATCGCGGAGTGGGTCCTGTCGGGCA
>DASRXO010000137.1:0-4271 GCA_035654095.1 Telluria sp. | reverse complement strand
CCTATTTAATTCGACTCTGACCCTATTTAATGTCCGAATGTCGGCACTGGTTTTAGATCAGATCGCGGTCAGGCCGCCGTCCACCGCGAGCTGGTGGCCGGTGACGAACGAGGCCTGGCTCGAGCACAGCCACAGCGCCGCGTTGGCGATTTCCGCCGCTTCGCCGAAGCGCCCGATCGGGTGCACGTTCTTGAGCTTCTTCTCGCGCTGCGGCTCGCGCTCGAGCGCGCGCGCGAGCATCGGGGTGTTGACCACGCCCGGACACACGCTGTTGATGCGGATCCCCGCGCGCCCATATTCGGCGGCCGCGGTCTTGGTCATGCCCACCACCGCATGCTTGCTGGCGGCGTAGGCCGGCTGCGTGGGCGCGCCCACCAGGCCGGCCACCGAGGCGGTGTTCACGATCGCTCCGCCGCCTTGCTTGAGCATCTGGCGGATCTCGTACTTCATGCACAGCCAGGTGCCCTTGACGTTGACGTTCATGACGCGGTCGAACAGCGCTTCGTCGGTATCGGCCAGCGGCATATGCTCTTCTTCGATACCGGCGTTGTTGAAGGCGCAGTCCAGCCGCCCATAGTAGGACACGGTCTTGTCGATCAGCGCCTCGACCTCGGCCGCGCGCGTGACGTTGGTCTGCACGAACAGCGCCTTGCCGCCCGCCTCGACGATCATCGCGGCGGTCGCGTGGCCGCCGTCGACCGAGATGTCGGCCACCACCACGCTGGCGCCCGCGCGCCCGAAGGCCAGCGCCGCCGCGCGCCCGATCCCGCCTGCCGCCCCCGTTACCAGCACTACCTGGCCTTCGAAGGAAATACTGTGCTGCTTGCTCTTGCCCACCATTGATGCACTCCAGTTATTGATTTTCTGCAGCTTTAACTGCCTTTAAGCAACATAATAACGCCCTGGAGACAATCTATCAAATAATAAAGGCAAGCGAGGACGCCAATCGCACACTCAGGGTTTCGGCGCCGATTTGGCGGGGTCGGCGGCGATCACCACGCTCAGTTTGGCCGGGTCGATCGCCTTGCGGAAGGCCGCGTTCAGCTGCGGCAAAGTCACCGCCATCAGCTTGCGTTCGAACTGTTTGCTCCACGCGTAGGTCTGGCCGCGGTACAGATAGGAGGTCCAGCCGGACGCGAGGATCGGATCCTCGGCGCGGTTTTGCACCCGCTCCTGCATCAGGCCCGATTTGGCGCCCGCCAGTTCGGCCGCACTGAAGCCGTCCTTCAGCGTGCGCGCCAGTACTTCGCGCACCGCGACTTCGACCTTGCCCAGGTTTTGCGGCGCGGCGATCGCGCTGATCGAGAACGCGCCGGCGCGGTCCAGGTCCCCCGCCGTCAGCGACGAGCCGCCGCCGTAGGACAGGCCGTCCTTCTGCCGGATGCGGTCCATCAGGCGCGACTTGAGCCCGCCGCCGCCGAAGATCTGGTCGGCGATCATCAGCGCCGGATAGTCGGGATCGTCGATGTTGAGGTCGAGGTTCATGCGCGCCGTGTAGAAGCCGTTTTCCTTGTCCGGCGTGGCGATGGTCTGGCGCAGCGGCGCGACGTCGGCGTACTTGAGCAGCACCGGCGCGTAGTGCGCGGGCGCCTGCCAATGGCCGAACAGGTCGTCGACCAGCGGCGCGATGGCGTCGGCGTCGAAGTCGCCGACGATCGCCATCTCGGCCGGCGCGGTGCCGTAGAACTCGCGATGGAAGGCTTTCAGCTGGTCGAGCGTGGCCGCCTTGACCTCGGCGATCTGCTCGTCGATGCTGGTCGCGGCGCGCACGTCGCCCTTCGGATAAATGTCGAAGTGCTCGGCCAGCGCGCGCGCGGCCACCGCCTGCGGCTCGCCGCGCGCGCCTTCGATGCCGACCAGCGTTTGCTGGCGCAGCTGTTCGAATTCGGCCGCCGGGAACGACGGCTCCTTGAGCACGTGCGCCATCAGCCGCAGCGCCTCGGGCAAATTGGCGCGCGTGGTTTCGAAGCGGGTCGGGCCGCCGCTGATCTTCAGCTTGTCGAAGGCGTCGGCCAATTCGGTGCGGCTGTACCTGGTGGTCCCGCGCGTCAGCATCGCGCTGACCAGGGCCGGCACCGCACCTGTGCCGAACAGGTTCCGTTCGTCGCCGTAGTGCTGGCGCAGCTCGACGAACACCGCTTGGCCGCGGTTCTTCTTGGGCAGCAGCGCGAGCTTGACGCCGCCCGCGCTCACCAGCCTGGTGCGCTTGAGGATGTTGTCCTGGCTCGGCTCGAAGTCTTCCGACACCAGGCTGGCCGCGCGCGGCGTGAAGCCCTTCATCACGGTGGCCAGGCTGGGCGCGGGCGGGATCTCGGCGCGCTCGGGCGCGGCGTCGGGCAGGAAGTAGCCGGTGACGCGGTTGTCGCGCTTGAAGTAGCGGCCGGCGGCGGCCGCCACTTCGGGCGCGGTGATGGTGGCGATGCGTTCGCGGCCGACGAAGTACAAGCGCCAGTCGCCCAGCGCGATCATCTCGGACAGCGCCACGCCGACGCGCTGCGGGTCGTTCAGGCTCTTCTCGATCTCGTTGGTGTAGTTGCGGCGCACGCGCTCGAGTTCTTCCGGCGTGGGCGGGGTGGCGGCGAAACTCTCGACCGCCGCGGTCAGCGCCTCGCGCACCGGTTCGAGCGGCGCGTCCTTGGGCACCACCGCGCCGAAGAACTGCAGGCCCGGCGCGTAGCCGGTCTGGGCGAAGGAGAACACCTCGCTGGCCTTGCCGGTTTCGACCAGCAGCTTGTGCAGGCGGCCGGCCGGCGCATTGCCGAGGATGTCGGAGGCGAAGCCGAGCAAGTCGCTGTCGTCGTGCAGCGCGGCCGGCACCTTGTAGCCCAGCGCCACGATTTGCACGTCGCCCTGGCGCCGCACGGTGAAGGTGCGTTCGCCGTCCTGGGTTGGTTCGACGGTCCAGAACTGCGGCAGCACGCGCTTCGGTTTCGGGATGACGCCGAAGTCGCGCGCGATCTCGGCCAGCGTTTTCGCCGGGTCGAATTTGCCGGCCACCAGCAGCACCGCGTTGTCCGGCTGGTAGTAGGTGTGGTAGAAGGCGCGCAGGTTTTCGATCTTGACGTTCTCGATGTCGCTGCGGTTGCCGATGGTCGCGCGGCCGTAGCTGTGCCAGTCGTAGGCCACGCTTTGCATGCGCTTCATGAGCACCGCGCCGGGCGAGTTCTCGCCGCTCTCGTACTCGTTGCGCACCACCGTCATTTCGGAGTCGAGGTCCTTCTTGGCGATGAAGGAGTTGACCATGCGGTCGGCCTCCATGCGCAGCGCCCATTGCAGGTTGTCGCCGCCGGCCTGGAACACCTCGTAGTAATTGGTGCGGTCGAACGAGGTGGTGCCGTTGAATTGCATGCCGCGTTCGGTGAACTGCTGCGGAATCGAACGGTCCCTGGGCGCGCCCTTGAACATCATGTGTTCGAGCAGGTGGGCCATGCCGGTCTCGCCGTAATTCTCGTGGCGCGAGCCGACCAGGTAGGTGACGTTGACGGTGACGGTGGGTTTCGAGGCGTCGGGAAACAGCAGCACCTTCAGGCCGTTGGGCAGGCGGTATTCGCTGATGCCTTCGACCGCGGGGCCGGTGCTCACGCCCTTGGGCAGGGTCAGCGCGCAGGCGGCGCCCGCCATGACGAACGCGAGGGCGCCGGTCAATACATACTTCCAGCTCTTCATGGGGTCTCGCTGTGAATCTGAGGAGCTGGGATAGTAGCAGACAGCGGCCGCGGCCGTACGCCCGCCTTACAGCCTGTTACTGCCGGGCGCGCTTCTCGTGGGCTTGCTGGTGCGAGGAGATGCGCGACAGCTCGCCCATTTCCTCGGCCAGGAATTCGAGCAGGTCGTCGACGCTGACGATGCCGGTCAGCCCGCCCGCGGCGTTGACCACCGGCACCCGCCGGATGCCGCGGAACCGCATGCGCTCGATCGTTTCGTAGACGTCGTCGTCCTCGCTGGTGGTGAGCAGCTCGTCGCTCATGATGTCGCCCACCAGCAGGCTGGACGGGTCGAGCCCGAGCGCGATCACCGAGACCACGATGTCGCGGTCGGTGACGATGCCGACCGGCACCCGCAGCTCCCCGGACAGTTCGACGACCACCAGATCGCCCACATGGTTCTTGCGCATCAGTAATGCCGCGCCCTGCACGGTTTCGTCGCGCTTGCAGCAGATGGTCTGGACGGTGGAGATTTCCCCGATATGCATGTCGTTCCCCTTGTCATGGCGCGCAGACGCGCGAAGAACCACGCTAACGCGGCATTTCTACAAGGGTTTTGATCTGGAT
>DASRXO010000136.1:0-4375 GCA_035654095.1 Telluria sp. | reverse complement strand
TTCCATGGCGGCCTTGGCAATGCGGTTGGGGACGGTGCTGCCGTTCGGAAGCACAAGTTCTTTGAAGGCTTGCATAAACTTTCCTCGGTTGAATTGACGCCAGCTTAGGTTTAAACTCGACTTTAAGGTCAAGAGAAATTTCTATGAATATTGGTGCATTGGCGAAAGAGACCGGGCTGGCGCAATCGCGTATCCGGTACTATGAAGCGATGGGATTGCTGGGGCCTGTGCAACGCGAAGCGAACGGCTATCGCGTGTTCGCGCAGGGGAGCCGGCAGATCCTGGAGATCATCACGACCGCCCAGGAAGCCGGTTTTTCACTCGACGAGATCCGCAATTTGCTGCCGCAGCCCGGCGCGGCAGGCTGGGACCTCGCCAGGCTGGTCGAGAGCTTGAAGGGAAAGCTTGCCGACATCGAAATACTGCAGGCAAAACTCGCATGCAAACACGGCGATCTGGCAGCGCTGATTGCGCATATCGAGCGCGAGGGGCATGGCGGCGACTGTTTCAATACCGCCGAATCCGCCCTCGCCAGCCTGCGCGGATCACGCCGCTGACGTCATTCACCGGCTCAACCCACCCGCAGCCCACGCGCGCCGCAAGTTATCGGGCGTGAACGGCACGCGCCGGATACGCACGCCGGTGGCGTCGAACAGCGCGTTGGCGATCGCCGCCGCCACCGGCCGGCTCGAGGGCTCGCCCGCGCCCAGCGACTTGGCGCCGGGCCGGTTGTTGACCATCTCGATCTCGATGCTGTCGGGGATATCGGCCATCTCGACGATCGGGTAGGTGGCCCAGTCGACGCTGGTGACGCGGGTCGGCGTGAAGCGCACCTGCTCGAACATGGAACGGCTCATGGCCTGGATCAGGTTGGCCTCGATGGTGCCGGCCAGGCTCATGGGATTGACCACGAAGCCGCAGTCGTGCGCCACCACGAAGCGCGTCACGCGCATGCGCCCGCTCGCGAGGTCGGCCTCGACCTCGGCCACGATCGCCACCATGGTGCCGGCACGCGGCGCGTAGGCGATGCCGCGGCCGCGCGCCAGCGTCCCGGCGGGCAGCGGATTCGGCGCGGCGCGCGGCTGCCACCCTGCCCGCCGGGCCGCCGCTTCGATCACGCCGCGGTCGCGCTCACTGCGCAAGTGGGCCAGCCGGAACGCTACCGGGTCCTGGCCGGCGGCATGCGCGAGCTCGTCGACGAAGGACTCGCTGGCGAAGCACATCGCCATGCCGTCCGGGTCGCGCAGGTGGGCGGTGCGCAGGCCGGTCGGCAGCGACTGCTCCCACGCCACCAGATGGCTGGTCTTGCGCTTGTTGGGGAAGACGTAGTTCTCTTCCGAGTACTGAAACAGGTCGCTGCTGTGGGCCTTGTGCCCGCCGATCAGCTGGCTGGCCAGCGCGTCGCCCGGAGCGTCGGTGCCGGACGGCCGGATGCGGCCCGAATAGCCGTGCGCCTGCTGGTCGCAGGCCAGCACCTTGCCGGCCGCATCGACCGCGCCGCGTATGCGGGTGGTGATCGGCGGACCTTTCGGATCCCAGGCGGTGGCGTCGGCGCGCATGTACTGGACGCGCACCGGCTGCCCCAGCGCTTGCGACAGCAAGGCGGCATCGACCGCGGCGTCGTCGGCGTCGTTCATGCCGTAGGAGCCGGGGCCCGGCATCCAGCGCACGCGCACCTGTTCGACGGGTCGGCCGAGCAGGCCGGCGATCGCCTTGCGCAGGCCGTAGGGCTTCTGCCCGCCCATCCAGATGGTGGCGGCGTCCGGCCGCACGTCGGCGATCGCGCAGGCCGGTCCCATGCAGGCGTGCGACTGGAACGGGTAATCGTAGCGCACGTCGATCACGGCCGGCGCGGCGGCCAGTGCGGCGTCGACGTCGCCGACATCGGTCTCGCGCTTGCTGACTTTCGGCGGCGTCTCGAACAGGGTGCGATACAGCTCGTCGTAGGACGCCGAGAACATCGGGGCCGGGGCCGGGGCCGACCATGTGAGTTTGAGCGTGCGCGCGGCGCGCACCGCCTGCTCTTCGCGCCGGCACACCACGGCCACGAAATCGCCGCGCACGACCACCTTCACGAGGCCGGGGAAGCGTTGGCCCGCG
This sequence comes from Telluria sp., assembly GCA_035654095.1. GTDB lineage: Bacteria > Pseudomonadota > Gammaproteobacteria > Burkholderiales > Burkholderiaceae_D > Telluria_A. Next base: position 2,275 of record DASRXO010000136.1, on the reverse strand, counting down.
GGCATGCCGAGCAGGTGGGCGCCGGCTTCGGGCGGCCGGATCACGCGCGCATGCAGCATGCCGGGCAGCTTGTGGTCGACCAGGTAGAGATAGGCGCCGACCACCTTGGCCGGAATATCGAAGCGCGGCACCGGCTTGCCGACCAGCGTGTACTGGGCCGCCGGCTTGGGCTCGACCTTGCCGCTCAGTTGCAGCTCGAAGCGTTTGCCGCCGATCAGCTCCGCGTAGCTGACGCTGCGTGCGGGCTCGCCGCTCACGCCGACCACACCGCCCTGCACCGTCAGGCGCGCCGGTTCCACACCCAGCCGCTGGGCCGCCATGCCAAGCAGCGCATGGCGCGCTTCGGCGCCGGCCTTGCGCAATACCGGGCCGGCGGTCAGGATGCCGTTGCTCGATCCGGTGCCGCGCTGGTCGACGGTGGTGGCGGTGTCGCCCATCCGCACCTGCACCTTGTCGAGCGGGACGTCGAGCTCCTCGGCCACGATCTGGGCGAAGGAGGTGCCGATGCCCATGCCCGCTTCGATCTTGCCGACCGAGACGATGACGCTGCCGTCGGGGAGCAGCGCGAGCCAGGAGTCGAGCAGCTCGGGTGCCACGGTGGCCGGCCAGCCGGCGGCCGCGCTGGCCGGGAACGGCAAGGCCCAGGACACCACCAGCGCGCCCGCGCTGCCGAGGAAGGCGCGGCGCGACCACCGGCCCGCGTCGTGGCCGGCGTCGTCGATCGTGTTCTCGTCGTCCATGATCAGGCCTTCGCCAGTTGCATGGCCGCGCGCTTGACGGCGCGCAGGATGCTCATGTGGCTGCCGCAGCGGCACTTCAGGCCGGCCAGGCCCTCGCGCAATGCGGCGTCGCCGGCGTTGGGATTCTGCTTGAGCAGCGCGGCCGCATGCATGATCCAGCCGTTGATGCAGTAGCCGCACTGCGCGGCCTGTTCGTCGATGAAGGCCTGCTGGACCGGATGCAGGCCGCCGGCCGGCGCCAGGCCTTCGAGCGTGACGACCTGCTTGCCGGCCGCGGCCGACAGCGGCAGCACGCAAGAGCGCACCGCGGCGCCGTCGAGGTGCACGGTGCAGGCGCCGCACTGCGCGAGGCCGCAGCCGAAGCGCGGCCCTCTCAAATCCAGATCGTTGCGCAGGATGTACAGCAGCGGCGTGTCGGCGGCGGCGGCGACGCGCTGCGGCTTGCCGTTGACGTTCAATTGGAAGGCGGACATGGGCGCTTCTCCTGGTGCGGCGCGCGCGAAATGCGCTGCCGGACTGAAGTTTTAGCGCGGCGCCGCGCCGGTGTCAACAACAATTGGAACCGTGTTCCGATATCGAGAACGCTGGTTCACCACATCGGCAAGCCGTCCTGCGCGCGCAGCAGCATATCCTGCTGAAATTCGGGCGGGCCGAAGCCGAGTTTCTCGCCGCCGATTTCATAGAAAAACGGCCGCCCGCTCTGCATCGAAAAACGCTGCATGGCCGCCAGCAGCTGGGCGTCCGGGTCCCTGCCGGCCGAGCGCAACAAGTAGGCCGGCTGCCCGCGCCACTGCACGTTGGCGATGATCACGCCGGCGCGGTCGGGCCGCAGCGCGTCCGGGAACGGGCTGCCCGGCGCCACCCACGCGCACACGAAGCTGCGGCACGGCGACTGCGGCCGCTCGTCGTAGATGGTGCAGCCGTGCGCGCCGACGAAGTGGCAGGGCTGGCCCGGATACATCTCGTGGCCGTGGATGGTGCCTGCCATCCAGCCGTCGCAGCAGGCGGTGCATTCGCCGCAGCCGCGGCTTGGCGCCGCCGCGACCACGGCGATCACCTTGCCGCAGCACTGCTTGTACTTCCTGCCGCTGCCGCAGGTGCAGGGATCGTTCCGACCGGGCTTCATCATATTTACATTCAATTCCGATATACGGAACACAAGTCTACATAACAGGACAAACCCATATTAAAATTCCAGCGCGCCGCCGTCAAGCGCATCGACCGGCTGGAGGGCCATGTCCGTTTACCTTACCGTATTCCTGGCCGTACTCAACCAGATTGGCCTCAAGGGCAGCAAAATGCTGGTCGCGCTGCATGCGATCGAGCTCGATGCCGGCGCGATGACGATCGGCCTGCTGATCTCGATGTATGCGATCTTCCCGCTGCTGCTGGCGGTCTACGCGGGCCGCTATTCGGACCGGGTCGGGGTGCGCCGCCCGCTGGTGCTTGGCTCGCTCGGCCTCGCCGCCAGCCTGCTGATCCCGGCCGCCCTGCCGACCCTGGCCGCGCTGTTCCTGTCCGCGGTGCTGGTCGGG
>DASRXO010000135.1:0-4996 GCA_035654095.1 Telluria sp. | reverse complement strand
CAACCTGCTGCGCAAGGCGAAGCGGGTCGAGTTCTACGCGATGGGGAATTCGCGCGTGGTGGCGCTGGACGGGCAGCACAAGTTCTTCCGCTTCCGGATTCCGACCTCCTTGTATGGCGATGCGCATTTGTTCACGCTGGCTGCGGAGCTGCTCAAGCCGGGCGACGTGGTGATCGCGATTTCGACCGCGGGGCAGCTGCCGGAGCTGATCGCGGCGGTCGATGCGGCGCGCGCGGCCGGGGCGGACGTCATCGCGATCACGAGCAGCAAATCGGTGCTGGCGAAGAAGGCCACGGTCTGCCTGTCGGTCGATCATAGCGAGGACAGCACGACCTTCCTGTCGATGATCTCGCGCATCTTGCAGCTGCTGCTGATCGATATCATCTCGGTCGGGATTTCGCTCGGCGCGCAGGGCGAGGCGGGCGAGGGCGATGCCGACAAGCGCCGCCTGCTGATCTCGCACCTGGATATCTAGCGCGGCCTTTACCGGTAACTCTGCAGCTCGCGGCTGTCCGACACCAATGCGCCTGCGGCCGGCGTGCCGCCGCTGTAGGTGTAGGTCGACGCGGTCTTCAGCGTGCGCGTGTCGCCGCCCGAGGCGTCGCGCCAACGCGACGCGGTTTCGGTCCTGGTGATGCCGTTCACCGTCGTCGTGACGGTCGAAACAAACTTGAAGGCGCTGAACGTTCCCGCCGCTACCGTGATCGTTTCCATCCCTGCCAGCGAACCGGATTGCGTGAGCATCATGCCCGCGCCGGCGCCGCAGATTTCGGTGTAGCTGGTATTCCAGCCCGCACCGACGCCGAGCGGGGAGGGAGCGCCCACGCTGCCCTGCGTCACGGCGCAGCTCACGGTGCCAGCCGTTTGGGCAATGACCCATCTGGTCAGCTGCGCACTCGGGTTGTACTGGAAGTCCGTCGGGTAGGCGGTTTGGTCAATCGATCCGGAGACAACGCGATTGTGCGAAGGATCCTCCTCGTGCATGGCAAAGCTGCCGTCGGTATTGACGGCCGTGACATCGTCGACGATCGTGCGGTTCACGGTGTTGTTCAGGTTGTCGACCAGTCGTTCGGCATACACGAGGTGGGCCGCCAACTTGGGTATGATGAACGTATAAGTTGCCGCCGCACTAGACGTGCCGGCTGCGGGCGCCGCGCCGCCTCCACCGCAAGCGGTCAGCAGGGACATGGTGGCCAGGGTGGCAACGGCAATGCGCATGATCGCTTCGATCTCCTTCTCATGCCGCCGGAACAGGCGGTGTGGACGGAATGTTACTGGCCTTGCCGTGAATACGCGAGAAGAGAAATGTATCAAATGAAACGGAGGCCGGGAACGCCGTTCTAATAACGCCGCCAAGCCCGAATCTATTCGATGATTTTGGCAAGAAGGCGCTATTCGGTCGCTTCACGTCCTGATGAGCATGCGATCAAAAGGGAGAAGGATTTGAAACCCGAAAGAAAGGCTGACCTATTCGCAGTCGGAATGGTCGCTGGAGGTCTGCCATGCTCTCTGTTCATCCTCCTCTTTCTGGAGATGATGTCGGCACGGGAAGCGGGACAGCCTTATTCAGGTGACGGGCTTGGTCTAATGATGATGTCACTTCTCGCATATGCGTTGGCACTTGTCAGTTGCGGTGCTGGCGCCCTACATTTTGGGTTATCACTGTTTAAGAACGAGCTACGTCCAAGGACGTGGCAATGGCTGGCCCTCATCTACTCGCTTACCCAAGTCGTCATACCCGTTACTTACTTCTCGATCTGGTGACTCGACGGTCCTGCTACATGCGTGTGCGGCTGGGACCGATGGGCCGCTTCGGGGTGCGCTACCCTGGCTGGCCGCGAGTTGTCGGGCAAGTGGATCGGCCTCACTTGCTTCGGCTTTGGCTACCAATATTCGACGCGTTGGCGATATGCCCGAACGCAGCTTACTTCGTGAAGGGCGGTATTGTGGCAGATGCGGATGCTCGGCGTTAGCGTATGATAATCAGAGAACGACCAGCAGAGCGGTCATTGCGAATAGCTGAGCTTAGTCTTCCGGTGGGTTGTCGGGTGGCATGGCGCGAAACACCCAAAATGTAGGAATTCCACCGGAGATTTCAAAATGAACGCAGAAAAGATGCAACGTCGGATAAACGCTGTGCTTACGCTATTTGTTCTCTTTATGGTGACGGCTGTGGTTGGGGAGATTGTTTCATCTGGCACTAAGGCCGCCAAAATCGGTGGGTTTGCCGCATTCGGCGTGCTCTGCATTCTTCTTCGCGCATTGCCACGAAAGTTCTTGGTGCCCAAGCCGAAGAGATAGGAAAAGCCGGAGGCGACTGTCGGCCAGCAGCGGTCATTGGCTCAATTCACCAGAAAAACTATGCGAAAAATTAACTCGTTTGACGTTCAAGCATTAGTACTTGCGATACTATTCACAATAGCGATGGATATTGTTTTGGCCTTATGGTATGACATTCGGTGGAGTGACATCGCGAGCTTGGGATTTACCGGCCCCCCTCTATTCCTCGCTATGTGCGCACTTGGCGTTGGCGTTCCACTCTATATGGGTCTTCGGTTTATTCGATTGTTGCATAATCGTAAATCATAAAAGTTGTCGTTGAAAAGCGCGATTGTATTCAATAGTATTTTGGCCGCATTCGGCCAGCAGCCGACCTTCAAGAAAAATATTTTTGATACTGTTTTTTAAAATTCGATAAATTAAAGATGAACACCTCTATTCGGACCGTTCTTATTCTCGCGGCAACACTTTTTATTTCGCACACCGCTATGGAAATGTTAGGGTATGAAAATTACCGAATTTTTCGTGAATGGCATATTGATGCCAGCTGGAAAATAAAACAATCAGTCGTGTTCCTTATTGTTTTCTCCGTATCATTTTCCGGCCTTCTGCAATTATGGAAGCGACGAAAGCTGCAAGTCGGCAGTCGGCCAGGAGCGGGCACCCATGAGCGTTTGTTCTAGGGCCACCTGAACACGCAGGCGTATGCGTCGGCATACGCCTCCTCGCCGAGGCGATTGGCCCGTTTTGGCCCACGTCGGCGCATTCGCAAGAAGGATTAATAGATGAAGATCAGAAACGTGCTTCTGCCCGTGGCCTTGCTGTGGACCAGCGCTGGTCTTGCCGCCGGTGTCGACCCGCTGGCAATTGAAATTGGCGCTCGCGACGCGCTGCGCTTCGCTAACCTCATGAAGGATGGCGCTGTGCCCACGGCCGAAATACTGCAGCGCGAGTATCTGGACGGGGCTGGATTAGGGGTGAAAATCTTCACGCCGATGCGGATCGTCGACGCGCAACGCCTGGCGCGGGCCATTGCTGCCAAGCCTGAAACCTATCGCTATGCGATCCGAGAATGCCTGCCGCAGTTGCCAGCCTTGCGAAGCGACTTGAGGGCGATCTACCTGGCCTATGCCGGCCTACTACCGGAACGTCCGCTCCCCTCCATTGAAATCGTATTTGGGGCGCTCAATTCGGGCGGCACAGCTAGCTCTGAGGCGCAGGTGATCGGCCTGGAGGTGGCCTGCCCTCCCGGCTCCACATCCGAGCAATTCCGCACGACCATGCGCGGGTTTTTTGCGCACGAAACAGTCCACACCTGGCAGGACGACGAAACGCCGCAAGCGCTAGCCGACCCGTTGCTGAACCAATCCTTGAGGGAGGGCGTCGCTGACTACCTTGCGAGTCTAGTCACCGGCACGGTGCCGAATCTGGATCGCGACGCTTGGGCGCGTCAGCGAGAAACCTGGTTGTGGCAGGAGTTCCAGCGCGATCGCCAAGCCATGCTGGCAGACAGTGAAAGTTTGCACAATCCCATAGCCAGCCCTCGCTTTAAGCGATGGTTCGCCAATTGTGGCGCTGCTCCTGAAGGATGGCCCTGCGAAGCGGGCTACTGGGTCGGAATGCGTATCGCCGAAGCATACGTAGCGCATGCACCCGACAAACACGCTGCTATCCGCAAACTACTTGAATTGCGGGATCCGGTTGCGATCTTGAAGGCCAGCGGGTACGAAATATGAGCCACGGATGGAGTCCGGATATCTGTTGTACGTTGAGCCGTTTCATGTGCACGTCGTCGGCGACGAGCACCAGTTCACCGAGAACTGAATGACGATTTTTCGCGGCCATTTCGTCGGCGTACTTCTGCTTCGGGGCTGCGGCTGACCGGCCAGCAGGTCGCGGTCTAGGGCCGAGTACAATCGACGGCAACCGGCCACAAGCAGGCATTGCAAGGTGCAGCAGGCGGCACGCTCCGCTTCCTCTCCGTCAGCTGTAACGCGATGCCGCCTTTGAGCATTTATAGTGGCTTGATAACGGCACCGAACTGTCATGCAGCAGGCGCCGATATCAGGGCGCGGCATCTGTCGCCCTACAACAGGTGAGGCCTCGCGCAGGCCCACACACTTTAGGAAAAACTCATGTTTGACCACGTCAAATTCGGAGTCAGCGACTATGCAGCGAGCAAAGCGTTCTTCCTCAAGGCACTCGAACCGCTCGGTGTAGCTGTTGTCTCGGAGGGGCCGCCGACGTACGGTGTCGAGCTTAGCCCAAAGGGTAAGGCTTCATTGTGCCTGTACCAAACCGAGGAGAAGCCGGCGCATCTTCACTTGGCGTTCGTGGCCGAGAATCGCCAGCAAGTCGAAGCTTTCTATCGCGCGGCTCTGGAGGCGGGTGGCAAAGACTATGGTGCACCTGGTCTGTGCCCGGAATACCACGCGAACTACTATGCAGCTTTCGTCATTGGTCCGGACGGACACAACATCGAAGTGGTTTGCCACGAACACGAGGCCTGACCCTTCCATCGAGGGGACGTCCACAAGCGCCTACAAGCGGACGTCAGAACCGCCGCGATATTAAAGTCCTGAAGGGCACTACATGATGTTCAATTCAGTTCGTTGATCACTGTGAGGTAGCCTGACTTTTTCGGACACTTCCATTTGATAAACTTGTCAAAGGGAGTGAAAACATGAAACTAACTACGTACACGCCAGAATTTCGG
>DASRXO010000134.1:0-8005 GCA_035654095.1 Telluria sp. | reverse complement strand
TCGGTGCTGATCTGGAAAGTGGTCATGGCGGCGGCGTCCAGCGCAAAAAAACAATTCTACCGTCGTTCCGCCGCGGCCGCGCGCCCGCACGCCACTTTTTCGCTAGCGGCTTTGCAGATAGCGCTCGGGTAGCGCCAGCTTGTCGTCCTCGGCGCGCCACAGCAGGCTGACGATCCACCAGCGGCTGCCGTCATGGTACAGCTGGATACTGTTGATCCCGCGCTGGAACGGCTTGGCGTCGGACGGCGCATGGCGCGACTCGTAGGTGCTGAACACGTGCACGATCTGGCCGAAGGTCTCGCTGCTGCGCGCCGCCTCCTTCTCGTAGAAGCCGTTTTCGGCGAACGGTTTGGTCACGCGGCCGATGTAGTCGTCGACCGTCATCGAGCGCAGGCCGAAGGCGCCGCCCGGACGCGGCCCGACCGCCGCCAACTTGCCTTCGGGCGCGAACAGCGCGTGCAGGCGGTCCCAGTCGCGCGGCTTGCCGGCCGGGCCGGAAATCACCTCGTACAGGGCGCCGACGATGCCGTCCACGGTCGCCACATCGGCCGCCTTGGCCCCCGCTGCGGCCGCCTTGGCCTCCTGCGCCTGCGCCGCACTCATCGGCCCCGCCGCCAGCATCGCACACAACGCCAACACGCCTGCCCGTACCCATCGTTTCATGCCGCTCTCCTCAAGTAGTGAATTTTCCTGCCGCGTGCGGAATCATCGGCCATTTCGGCCCGAAAGTCACGCCGCGCCGCGTCCTTGTTTATAATCTGGTAAATCAACCGGATCCTTACCATGACAGCACAACTCTCCAAAAAAGGCGAAGCCTGGTCGGCCCGCTTTTCCGAACCGGTCTCCGACCTGGTCAAACGCTACACCGCCTCGGTCTTTTTCGACAAACGCCTGGCCCTGTTCGACATCCAGGGTTCGCTCGCGCATGCCGAGATGCTGGCCGCGCAAGGTATCATCAGCGCCGGCGACCGCGCCGACATCGAACGCGGCATGGCCCAGATCAAGGGCGAAATCGAGGCCGGCGGCTTCGAATGGCTGCTCGACCTGGAGGACGTGCACCTGAATATCGAGAAGCGCCTGACCGAACTGGTGGGCGACGCCGGCAAGCGCCTGCACACCGGCCGCTCGCGCAACGACCAGGTGGCGACCGACATCCGGCTGTACGTGCGCGCCGCGATCGACGACATCCTGGCCCTGCTCAAGGCGCTGCGCGGCGCGCTGACCGACCTCGCCGAGCAGCATGCCGACACCATCATGCCCGGCTTCACCCACATGCAGGTGGCGCAGCCGATCACCTTCGGCCACCACATGCTGGCCTATGTCGAGATGTTCGGACGCGACGCCGAACGCATGCAGGACGCGCGCAAACGCGTCAACCGCCTGCCGCTGGGCGCGGCCGCGCTGGCCGGCACCACCTTCCCGATCGACCGCGAACGCGTGGCGCGCACGCTGGGCTTCGACGACGTCTGCCACAATTCGCTCGATGCGGTGTCCGACCGCGACTTCGCGATCGAGTTCTGCGCCGCCGGCGCGCTGATCATGACGCACATTTCGCGCATGTCCGAAGAGCTGGTGATCTGGATGAGCCCACGGGTCGGCTTCATCGACATCGCCGACCGCTTCTGCACCGGCTCGTCGATCATGCCGCAGAAAAAAAACCCGGACGTGCCGGAACTGGCGCGCGGCAAGACCGGCCGCGTCTATGGCCACCTGACCGGCCTGCTGACCCTGATGAAGGGCCAGCCGCTGGCCTACAACAAGGACAACCAGGAAGACAAGGAGCCGCTGTTCGACACCGTCGACACGGTGGTCGACACGCTGCGCATCTTCGCCGACATGGCCGGCGGGATCACCGTCAAGCCGGAGGCGATGCGGGCGGCCGCGCTGCAGGGCTATGCCACGGCGACCGACCTGGCCGACTACCTGGTCAAGAAGGGCCTGCCGTTCCGCGACGCGCACGAGGCGGTGGCGCGCGCGGTGCGCGCCTGCGACGAGCTGCGCTGCGATTTATCGGAGATGGCGCTCGAGAAGCTGCGCGAGTTTTCGCCGCTGATCGGCGAGGACGTGTTCGCGGTGCTCACGCTCGAAGGCTCGGTGGCGGCGCGCGACCACGTCGGCGGCACCGCGCCGCGCCAGGTGCGCGCGGCGATCGCGCGCGTGCGCAAGCAGCTGGAATGAACCGCGGCGGCCCATGTTCCTGTCCCTCGCCCGCCTGATCGACAAGGTCAACGAGAAGATCGCAGGCGCGGTCAGCTGGGCACTGCTGGCCGCGGTCGCGATCTGCACCGGCAACGCGCTGATCCGCTACCTGTTCAACACCAGTTCCAACGCCTGGCTCGAACTCCAGTGGTATCTGTTCGCGGCGATCTTCCTGCTCGCCAGCGCCCACACCCTCAAGCGCGACGAGCATGTGCGCATCGACATCGTCATGGGCCGCTTCTCGAAACGCACCCAGGCCTGGGCCGACCTGTTCGGCTACCTGCTGTTCCTGCTGCCGGTCTGCCTGCTGATCCTGTGGTACGGCCTGCCCTTCGCACTGGCGTCGATCCGCAGCGGCGAGATCTCGAGCAATGCGGGCGGCCTGACCGTCTGGCCGGCCAAGCTGCTGATACCGGCCGGCTTCCTGCTGCTGGTGCTGCAAGGCCTGTCCGAGATCATCAAGCGCATCGCCTTCCTCGCCGGCCGCATCGACGGCCATGAATTCGCCAAGCACGTGGCCACCCCGGCCGAGGAGATCGAGGCGATCAAAGCGGCGAACAAGTTGAACTGAGCATGGAGCCATTCATCGTCGCCAACCTCGCGCCCATCATGTTCGGCGCGCTCGTGATCTTCCTGCTGTCGGGCTTTCCGGTCGCGTTTTCACTGGCGGCGAACGGCCTGTTCTTCGGCCTCGTCGGCATCCATCTCGGCCTGCTGAACATCGAACTGCTGCAGGCGCTGCCGAACCGGATCTTCGGCATCATGGGCAACGACACGCTGCTGGCGATCCCCTTCTTCACCTTCATGGGCCTGATCCTCGAACGGTCGGGCATGGCGGAGGACCTGCTCGATACCATCGGCCAGCTGTTCGGGCCGATCCGCGGCGGGGTCGCGTATGCGGTGATCTTCGTCGGCGCGCTGCTGGCCGCGACCACCGGCGTGGTGGCCGCCTCGGTGATCTCGATGGGCCTGATCTCGCTGCCGGTGATGCTGCGCTACGGCTACGACAAGCGCCTCGCGGCCGGCGTGATCGCCGCTTCCGGCACGCTGGCCCAGATCATCCCGCCGTCGCTGGTGCTGATCGTGATGGCCGACCAGCTGGGCCGCTCGGTCGGCGACATGTACCGCGCCGCCTTCGTGCCCGGCCTGATGCTGACCGCGCTGTACGCCGGTTACGTGCTGGCGCTGTCGATCTTCAAGCCGCATCATGTGCCGGCGCTGCCGCTTGAAGCGCGCAACCTGCGCGAGCCGAACGGCGACAGCGGCGCGCGTTCGCTGCTGACGCTCGCGATCGGCACGGTGGCCGTGTGCTATGGCTTCGCGCAGTGGTATGGCGCGCGCCATCCGCAGCTGGCGGCCGACGAACTCGGCATCTTCTCGGCCGCGGTGGGCGTGGCGCTGGCCTTCGCGTTCGCGCTGGCCAACCGTACTTTCACGCTGCGCCTGCTCTCGCGCATGGCCGAGAAGGTGGTGTTCGTGCTGATCCCGCCGCTGGCGCTGATCTTCCTGGTGCTGGGTACCATCTTCATCGGCCTGGCCACGCCGACCGAGGGCGGCGGCATGGGCGCGATGGGCGCGATCCTGCTGGCGGTCGCCAACCGCCGCCTGTCGTGGGACCTGGTCAGGCAGGCCATGAACTCGACCACCCGCCTGTCGTGCTTCGTGATCTTCATCCTGATCGGTTCCACCGTGTTTTCGCTGGTATTCCGCGGCGTGAACGGCGACCTCTGGGTCGAGCACCTGCTGTCCGGTCTTCCGGGCGGGACGGCCGGCTTCCTGGTGGTGGTGAACCTGCTGTTCTTCGGCCTCGCCTTCTTCCTCGACTTCTTCGAGCTGGCCTTCATCCTGGTGCCGCTGGTCGGGCCGGTGGCCGACAAGCTGGGCATCGACCTGATCTGGTTCGGCGTGCTGCTGGGCGTGAACATGCAGACCTCGTTCATGCATCCGCCATTCGGTTTCGCCCTGTTCTACCTGCGTTCGGTGGCGCCGAAGGAGGTCAAGACCTCCGACATCTACTGGGGCGCGATTCCCTTCGTGCTGATCCAGGTGGTGATGGTGGGGCTGATCATCGCCTTCCCGCGCCTGGTGTCGATCGAGAAGAAGGTCGACATGAAGGAGCAGCTGGAGCTCAAGATCGACGCCCCCGACAGCGAGATCCAGCCGCCGGTCTACGACACCGAAAAGAAACCGGATTGAGCGCCGCGGGCGCGTGGGCACGGTGAAACCGTACCCACCCTACCATAGGGGAACGGGGATATCGGGCGCGGATTACGACCATGTAGGGTGGGTACGGGCCACCGTGCCCACGCGGACTACGCCAGCGTGTCGGACCAGATGTTCTGGGCCCAGCTCATGGCGTAGCTGCCTTCGAGTTCGCTGGGCGCGCCCGACAGGCCGCCCGAGCCGGGCACCACCAGCAGCGTCTTTTTGGCCGCATCGTAGGCGTGGACCGAAGCCACGTGGATCACCTCGCGGTCGCTGACGAAGCTGTAGCAGGTGTTGGTCAGCATCGGCGCCGGGTTCGGGGCGCGGCCGCTCAACAGGTCGACCACCGCGCCCGCGCAGACCTTGGCGTGCTGGTTCGCCATGTGCGCCGACTTCGGCATCAACGGCGCGACCTGGATCGCATCGCCCAGCACGTGCACGTTTTTGGCCTGGGTCGATTCGAAGGTCAGGAAGTCGACTTCGCACCAGCGCTGGTTGGCGTTGGCCAGCCCGCCCTGTGCGGCGATGCTGCCGGCGCGCTGCGGCGGGATCACGTTCAGCACCGAAGCCTGCACCTTGTCGCCCAGCTCGGAGATCGCGGTGCGGTTGGCGGCGTCCACGTCGACGGTCTTGAAGCTGGGGCGGTAGTCGACCATGCCGGCGTAGCGCGTGGCCCAGACCTTCTTGAACAGCGGGCCTTTCGAGACCACGTCCTCGTTGGCGTCGAGGATCAGCACCTTCGACTTCGGCTTGGCCTTGCTGAAGTAGTTCGCCACCTGGCAGGCGCGCTCGTAAGGCCCGGGCGGACAACGGTAAGGCGCGGGCGGGATCGTCATCGCGAACACGCCGCCGTCGGGCATCGCTTCGAGCTGGGCGCGCAGGGCCACGGTCTGGGCGCCGGCCTTCCAGGCGTGCAGCACGGTGTCCTGGGCGCCGGGCTGCTGCATGCCGGGCAGTTGGTCCCACATGAAATCGACGCCGGGCGAGAGCACCAGCCGGTCGTAGCGCAGGGTCTGGCCGCCGGCCAGCGCCACGGTGCGCCGCTCGTAGTCGATGCGCTCGGCGCGGTCGCGCACGATGCGGATGCCGTGGCCCGCGAACGCATCGTAGCCGAGGGTCAGATCGGCGATCTGCTTCGAGCCGCCCAGCACCAGGTTCGACAGCGGACAGGAGATGAAGCTGGCGTTCGGCTCGACCAGCGTGACGTCGATCGCGCCCTCGCTCCACAGGCGAATGTATTTGGCGGCGGTGGCGCCGCCGTAGCCGCCGCCGACCACGACCACCTGCGGCTTGGCGGAACCGGCGATGCTGGCGCAGCCGGCGACTGACGCGAGAGCGGCGCCGGCGCCGACGGTGCGGATGAATTGGCGCCGTTTCATTTGCGCTCCTTGGCCGGCTGCGCGGCGAGGTAGGCGGCCAGCTGTTCGATCTGGTCGTCGGTGTAGCCCTTGGCGATCTGCTGCATGATGGTGGCGGGACGGGAGCCGGCCTTGAACGCGCGCAGGCTGGCGGCCAGCGCGTCTTTCGGTTGGCCGGCCAGCACCGGCAGCACGCCGCCGGTCCCTGCGCCCGCGGTGCCGTGACAGCCGGCGCAGGTGGCGTACAGGCGCTGGCCGCTGTCGGCCGCCATCGCGTGGGATGCTGCCAACAGCAGCGCAAACATCGTCAATCGTTTCATATCCGCTCCTTTGCAATGTCGTCCTCGCGAACGCGGGGACCCATACTGAGCATGCTCGCTATGGATTCCCGCCTTCGCGGGAACGACCGTGGTTATGGCCGTACGCCCGGCGCTTCCATTGTCATTCCCTTGTCGCGCGCCGCAAGGTAGACCTCGAGGTCCACCAACTCCTGCGCGTTGAACTGCGGGACTTCCGCACGCACGCCGCTCATGCAGTTGCGCAGCCGCCGCTGCAGCGATCCCATGCCTTGCCACTCGAGCCGGTAAATCGGATACGCGCCGGCGTGGGCCTGCGGGATGGTGCTGCCGCCCAGCCGCTTGCCCCAGTGATCGTCATGGCACTGCGCGCACGACAGGTTCAGCTGGCCGATGCGCTGGGTGAACAGCCGCTGTCCGCGTTCGAGCGCCGGCTTCAGGCGCGGGTCCGGCGACTGCGCCAGCGGCATGCCGCGCGACTGCAGGGCCACATAGCTTTCGAGGCCGAGCAGCTCCTCGCTCTCGGCGCGCAGGGGCTCGGCCTGCTGGGCGCCGACCCGGCACTGGTTGATGCGCTGGCCAAGGTCGATCGCCGTCTTGGCATGGGTGTCGAAGGCCGGATAGCGCGCCGCCACGCCGCGCATGCTGGTCCTGGCGTCGCCATGGCAACTGGCGCAGGACTTGTCGCTGCGGCCCGCCTTGCGCTGCCACAGCGCCTCGCCGCCGCTGACCCACAGCATGCCGGGGTTCTGAGTGTCGTCGCGCTGCATCGCCTGGGTCGATGGGCTCATGAATTCGGCGCCGGACTTGCGCAGGTCGGCCGCGGCCGCGAGCGCGGCGCACAGCAGGACGGCAAGCGGGATCAGGCGCCGTTGCATGCCTACCCCGCCACCGTGATCGGCATGGTCTCGGTCTGGGCGAAGCCGTGATCGCCCTCCCATGTGAATGCGAGCGTGCCGCTGTCGGTCGCCAGCGTATAGAAGGCGATGTAGGGATTGGCGGCGATCGCCTGGTGCAGCTCGGCCGCGAATACCACCTCGCCGTTGTAGCGGCAAGTGAAACGGCGGATGATGTCGCGCTCCAGCACCTTGCCGTCCGGTCCCACGCGATAACCGGTCTCCATCGGATGGCCGATCAGGGCGCGGATCTCGAACGCCTCGCCGCGCCTGGCGGTGGGCGGCATGTGGATCAGGGCGCGTGCCATTCAGGGCTCTCCTTCGATGCAGGCGGCCAGCGTGACCACCACCTCGGCGCTGTGCTGCCAGAAGCTGCCGTCGCTCATGCGCGCCACCGCCACCAGCTTTTGCGAGGTCGCCATGCGGATGCGGGTCGACACCTCGGCCTTGCCGGCGCGCGGACCGAGCGTGAACACGGCGACGCCGGTCTCGGGATTGCGTTCGTTGAACACGGCGATGGCGGCCACATGGTCGCCCGCCGTCATCGGGCTGTCGACGCGGATCGTGATCGGCACCGTGTTGCCGTTGTCGACCAGTAGCGACACGTCCAGCGCGACCTTGCCGGTCCTGGGTACAGCGCCGCCGGTGAAGGCCTTGATCGCGGCGGCCATCGCCTCGGGCGTGGCGGCGGCCGGCCGCAGCAGCGCCAGCGCGCCAAGACCGGCGAGCACTCTGCGGCGGGTGCGGTCGATCGCCGTCATGGCCGGCCGCCCAGGGTTTGCAGGTAGGCCACCACGTCCTCCACCTGCTGCGCGCTGAGGATGGTTTTGCCTTGCAGCGCGGCCGGCGTGCGCGGCGCGGCCGCAGGTTTGAAGTAGGAAGGCATGATGGTCTCGGGATTGAATCTGCCGGCGTCCACGATGCGCAGGCGCAGCTGGGCGGCCGACCAGCGCGCCCCGGCGCCGTCAAGCGGCGGCGCGAGGTTGCCCTGGAAGCGCTCCTCCGGAATCGGCCCGCTGTGGCACAGCAGGCACAGGCCGAGCTGGCGGTT
>DASRXO010000133.1:0-5103 GCA_035654095.1 Telluria sp. | reverse complement strand
GCGCCGCGCGGCGCCGGGTGGCGCAGGAACTGGCGCACTCCCAGGGACTGAAGCTGCTGGGCGACTGGCCGATGGCGGTGATCGGCATCGACTGTTATGTGATGGAGCAGGACGGCCACCTGCCGACCCAGCGCCTGATCGACACGCTGTCGCGCGACGAACGGGTGTTGTGGGCGCAGCCGGTCAATCTGTACCGCGGCCTCGGCGACGATCCGCTGTATGCGGTGCAGCCGGCGGCGCAAGCCTGGCGGCTGGCCGAGCTGCACAGCGCCAGCACCGGCCGCGGCGTGCGGCTGGCGATCGTCGACAGCGGCATCGACGGCGCACATCCCGACCTGACCGGACAAATCACGCTGCGCGAGAACTTCGCCGATGGCTTGCCCGACGGCCCCGAAGCCCATGGCACCGCGGTCGCCGGCATCATCGCGGCGCACGCCGGCGACGGCGTCGGCATCGCCGGCGTGGCGCCCGGCGCCCGCCTGATGGCGCTGCGCGCCTGCTGGGAGGCGGCCGCGCGCGACACCCGCTGCAGCAGCTTCACGCTGGGCAAGGCACTCAACTTCGCGATCCTGCACGATGCGCGCATCATCAACCTGAGCCTGGGCGGACCGCCCGACCGCCTGCTGCAGATGCTGCTCGAGGTCGCGGCCGCGCGCGGCATCGCGGTGGTGGCCGCGGCCGATCCGGCGCGCGCCGGCGGCGGCTTCCCGGCCTCGGTCCCGAGCGTGATCGCGGTAGGGGCCCAGCCGAGCGCGGGCGAGAATGCGGTCGGCGTGCTGCTGGCGCCGGGCACCGACGTGCTGACCACCGCGCCCGGTGCGCGCTGGGGCCTGGTCTCCGGCTCGTCCTACTCGGCGGCCCACGCCAGCGGCCTGCTCGCGCTGATGGCCGAATTGCGGCCGGCGGCGAGCGCCGCGCAACTGCGGTCCGAACTCGTCACCTTGCATGGCGCAGGCACGAGCACCGTGTCGATCTTGTCCGGTGCGCGGCCACAAACTGGTACCATCGATGCCTGCGCGACTGTCGCGCGCCTCACCGGAGCCTGTACCTGTTCATGCACGACCACCGCCGCGATCACCCCCAGCCGCAGTCCCTAGACTGCATCGCGGCCACGCGCCTGGTCCTGGCGGCAGCCGCCCTGCTGGCCGCCGTTCCCGCGCCGGCACAAGTGAACGCCAGCATCGCGCTGGCGTCGGAGTACAGCGCGCGCGGGGTTTCCCTGAGCGACGGCCAGGCCGCGCCGCAATTGAGCCTCGGCTACGACGCCGCCTCCGGCTGGTACACCGGGCTGTTCGCCTCGCGCGCCGTCTTGCGCGATCGGGGTGGCGACACCGTGCTGATGGCCTACGGCGGCTACAGCGGACGCCTGGCGTCCGGCCTGAACTGGGAGGCCGGCGCCAGCAGCACCACCTTCCATCGGGCGGCCGAATACAATTACCGCGAAGTCTATGCCGGCCTGGCCGGCGACCTGCTCAGCGCCCGGCTGTACCTCGCGCCGTCCTACTACGGCTACGCGGGCCGCGCCGCGTATGCCGAGATCAACGGCTTCTACCCGCTGTACGAACGCCTCAAGCTGATCGGCCATGTCGGTACGCTGCGCCCGTTGCGCAGCGCCGGCGTGCGTGCGCGCGACACGGTCGACCTGCGGCTGGGACTGGGCCTGGACCTCGACCACTACAATCTGCAGCTCGCGTGGCAGGCCAGCACGGTCGATGGCGGACGGATCGCCGGCCAGGCCGCGCCGCGCCAGCTCTCGCTGAGCGCCGCCTACAGCTTTTAAACGCGCGCCGCGCGCGCACCATTGAACTTCTTCGGCTGGCAGGGAATGAACAGGGGAACGACCGTTCTTCACCGTCAGTCTACAAAGGAGTCACAATGGATACCCACTTTTACGACGCCCGCCTGCTCAAGGCCAGCTTGCTGGCCGCCGCGCTGGCCGCCGCCCTCGCCGCTTGCGGCGGCGGCTCCGGCGGCGGCTCGTCGAGCTATATGGCGCCGGCCACGCCGGCGCCGGCCGCGCCACCTGTCATGGCACCGGCGTCAGCCAGCAAATTCCTCGCCACCAGCCTGGTCTCGGACGCCACGGCCACGCCGCCGGCCGCGAATACCGATGCCAAGCTGGTCAATGCCTGGGGCATCGCCTTCAACCCGACCGGTTTCGTCTGGGTCGCCAACAACGGCACGTCGAGCTCGACCCTGTACGACGGCAACGGCGTGCCGCAATCGCTGGTGGTCGCGATTCCGGCCGGCGCCAGCGGGCCGGCCAACCCGACCGGCATCGTGTTCAACGGCAGCCAGGATTTCAAGGTCACGCAAAATGGCGTGACCGGCGCCGCCTCCTTCATCTTCGTGGGCGAAGGCGGCACCATCTCCGGCTGGTCGTCCTCGGTCAACCGCACCACCGCGGTCACGGTGGTGAACGGCGCCGGCCTGCTCAAGGGATTGGCGCTGGCCAGCTATGCGGGCGCCAACTACCTGTACGCCGCCGACTTCGACCACAGTTCGATCGATGTGTACAACGGCAGCTTCGCCAAGGTCACGCTGCCGGGCAACTTCCGCGATCCGACCCTGCCGGCCGGCTATGCGCCGTTCGGTATCCAGACCGTCGGCGACCGGATTTACGTGGCCTACGCCAAGCAGGCCGCGAGCGGGCCGGATGAAGTCAAGGGCGCCGGGCTGGGCGTGGTCGCCGTGTTCGACACCAGCGGCGGCTTCATCAAGGAGTTGGCGGCGGGCGGCGCGCTCAACGCACCGTGGGGACTGGCGATCGCGCCGGCCAATTTCGGCAGCTTCAGCAACATGCTGCTGGTGGCCAATTTCGGCGACGGCAAGATCAATGCCTACGACCCGGCCAGCGGCGCCTTCGCCGGCACCGTCAGCAAGGCCGACGGCACGCCGATCGTGGTCGATGGGCTGTGGGGGATTGCGTTCGGCAACGGCGTCGATGCCCAGCCCACCAACACCCTGTTCTACACCGCCGGCCCGGCCGACGAGGCGCACGGCTTGTACGGCAGGATCGACTTGCAGTGAGACCGGCCGCGGGCGGCCGCGACGCGCTAGCGGCGCGTGTCGGCCGCCACTTCGGCGGCACGCAGGCGCGGCGCCAGTTTGTCGAGTACGCCGTTGACGTACTTGTGGCCGTCGATGCCGCCGAACGACTTGGTCAGCTCGACCGCTTCGTTGATCACCACGCGGTAGGGAATCTCGAGGTTGTTCTTGAGTTCGAAGGCGCCGATCAGCAACACCGCATGCTCGATCGGCGACAGCTCGGCCACGCCGCGGTCGATCAGCGGCGCGAACGCTGCGCGCAGCGCCACCGACTCGTTGATGGCGCCGTACAGCAGCACGGCGAAATGGTCGGCATCGGCTTTCTCGAAGCCGTGGGCGGCGCGGATGTTGTTGACGACCGTGGCCGCCTCTTCGTTATTCAGCAGCCATTGGTACAGGCCCTGCAGGGCGAACTCGCGCGCGCGGTGGCGCGGCGTGCGGTTCTTGCTCGGGTTGGCGTGCGTGGTTTTTTCTGTCATGGTCTGCTTACCTCAGTCTTCTTCGGCCTGCAGCTCTTCGAGCGCGATCAGCAGGTTGGCCATCTCGACCGCGCAGCGCGCCGCCTCGGTGCCCTTCTCGGCCATGCGCGCTTCGGCCTGCTCGTCGTTCTCGGTGGTCAGCACGGCATTGGCGATCGCCATCCCGTAGTCGAGCCCGACGCGGGTGATGCCGGCGCCCGATTCGTTCGACACCAGCTCGAAGTGGTAGGTCTCGCCGCGGATCACCGCGCCGAGCGCGACCAGCGCGTCGAACTGCTCGGTCTCGGCCATCTTTTGCAAGGCCAGCGGGATTTCCAGCGCGCCCGGCACGGTCACGTGCAGCACGTCTTCGTCGGCCACGCCCAGATGCTTGAGCTCGGCCAGGCAGGACGACAGCAGGCCATGGCCGACATCGGCGTTGAAACGGGCCTGGACGATGCCGATGCGCAGCCCGGCACCGGTCAAATTGCTTTCATAAGTTCCTACGGTCATGGCGGACCCTCTTCATGGTGGTGGATGGGTGAGTGTACCGCGTCAGGCGCAGGGCCTGGCGAGATATCCGCTCACTTCGAGGTCGAAGCCGGTCATCGACGGCATCTTGCGCGGGCTGGCCAGCAGCTGCATCTTGCCGACCCCGAGGTCCTTGAGGATCTGGGCGCCGATGCCGTAGGTGCGCAAGTCCATGCTGGCGGCGCGCCCTTGCGGACGGGCGTCCGGCGTGTCCAGCGCGGCGAACTGGGCGAACAGCTGCGCGGCGTTTTCGCCGCAGTTGAGCAGCACCATCACGCCGCGCTCGGCTTGCTGGATCGCCCTCATGGCCGAGGACATGGTCCACGAGTGGGTGGTCGCCTTGTCTTCGAGCAGGTCGAGGATGGACACCGGCTGGTGCACCCGCACCAGGGTCTCGCGCTGCGGCTCGATCGTGCCCTTGACCATCGCCAGGTGGGCCGAACCGCTGGGCTTGTCGCGGAAGGCGACCAGGTGGAAGTCGCCGAACACCGTGCTCATCGGCCGCTCGGCCACGCGCTGCACCAGGCATTCGTTCTGGCCCCGGTAATGGATCAGGTCGGCGATGGTGCCGACCTTCAGCTGGTGCTCCTTGGCGAACTCGAGCAGGTCGGGCAGGCGCGCCATGGTGCCGTCGTCCTTCATGATCTCGCAGATCACCGAGGCCGGGGTCAGGCCGGCCATCTCGGTCAGGTCGCAGCCGGCTTCGGTATGGCCGGCGCGCATCAAGACCCCGCCCTTCTGCGCCTTGAGCGGGAAGATGTGGCCGGGTTGCACGATGTCGCTCGGCCTGGCGTCCTTGGCCACCGCGGTCTGGATGGTCTTGGCGCGGTCGGCCGCCGAAATGCCGGTGGTCACGCCCTCGGCCGCTTCGATCGAGACCGTGAAATTGGTGCCGAAGGAGGTGCCGTTACGGGCCGTCATCATCGACAGGTTCAGCTGTTCGCAGCGCTCTTCGGTCAGGGTCAGGCAGACCAGGCCGCGCGCATGCTTGACCATGAAATTGATGGCCTCGGGGGTGACGAAATCGGCGGCCAGCACCAGGTCGCCTTCGTTTTCGCGATCCTCT
>DASRXO010000132.1:0-2301 GCA_035654095.1 Telluria sp. | reverse complement strand
CTTCGCCCAGCGCGCCGTTGCTCTTCTGCGCCTCCCACTGCAGCAGCGAGCCGTCGGCGGCCTTGCGCTCGACCTGCGCGCCGAGCGCCTGGCCCTTGTCGGCGCTGTCCTTGTTGATGCCGATGGCGACCGTGACGCTGTCCGCGCCCTCGATGCGGAAGGTGCTCTCGACCAGGTCGAGGTTATGGCCAGCGTCGACCGTGAAGCGCTTGACCTCCGACACCTTCACGCCGTTCGCTTCCCACGGCGCGTACGTCAGTTCGAACACCGAGCGGATCGGGCCATTCGCGAGCACCTTCCAACTGGCGTAATTGCGGCTGGCGTAGAGCCGCTTGCCGTCCCACACGCCGGTGCCGCCGGTGCCGCGCGAGGTGTGCACATTGTACATATCCATGCCCTCGCCCTCGTCGCGGTGGTAGTGGCCCTTGGCGTACCAGCGGTCGATGACCGGGTAGCGCACCCGCTTGGACCAGACGTCGATGCCGCTGGTGACCAGCACCTCCTTGCCGGTGTGCGCGGTGTCGGGCGCGGCCAGCGCGGGGCCGTAGGTGCGGTGGCCGACGCGGTCGTTTTCCCACGCGAAGTCGTCCAGCCGCTCGGGCACGAAGCGGGCGAAGGTCTTGACCGGGAAGGCGGGGGCGTCGGCCGCGGTCTTCTCGACCGTGAACGTGGCGCTGCGCTCGCCGGCCGCAAAGTCGTGCTGGAACAGCAGCTCGCCGTCCGCCGTCACCTGGTAGGGCAGCAGGTGGCCGGCGCTGTCCTTCACCGCCAGCTTGCGCGGCTGGGCGCCCGGCAGCGCTTGGATGATGCGGCGCAATGGTACCGCAATCATTTCGGCGGGCCGCGCGATCGGCAGCGCATGGGTGGCTGTCAGCGTGAAATGCTCGGCCGACAGCGCGGCCTGGCTCACCAACAGGGAAAGGAGGAGGAGTGTGGGTCGAGTAGTCATAGGTCATCGTACAACCAAATCAGCGGCCGACGCAAGCTGCAGTGCAATATGCGAAAAAGACACCGCTACCATTTGCGTTTATTGTATGATGCGAAACATCACCGTGGGAGCCTTGGCATGACGAATTTACCGCACAGCAACTCGCCGCACGTGGTCGCCCTCGAGGTGATCCCGGTCGCCGGCCGCGACAGCATGTTGTTGAACCTGAGCGGCGCCCATGCGCCGTATTTCACCCGCAATCTGGTGATCCTGACCGACAGCGCCGGCAACCGCGGCGTCGGCGAGGTGCCGGGCGGCGAGGCGATTCGCCGTACCCTGGACGAGTCGCGCGAACTGGTGCTCGGCCAGCCGATCGGCGCCTACAACGCCATCCTCAACGCGGCGCGCGCGGCCTTCGGCGAGCGCGATGCGGGCGGGCGCGGGCTGCAGACCTTCGACCTGCGGGTCGCGATCCACGCCGTCACCGCGCTCGAATGCGCGCTGCTCGACCTGCTCGGCCAATTCATGGGCGTGCCGCTGTCGGCGCTGCTCGGCGAAGGCCGGCAGCGCGACACGGTCGACGTGCTCGGCTACCTGTTCTATATCGGCGACCGCACGCGCACCGAGCTGCCGTACGCCGACGCGCCGCAGCAGGGCGACGACTGGGAGCGCCTGCGCCACCAGCCGGCGCTCGACACCGCCGCCGTCGTACGCCTGGCGGAAGCGGCTTATGCGCGTTACGGCTTTCGCGACTTCAAGTTGAAAGGCGGCGTGCTGCGCGGCGAGGAAGAAATCGAAGCGGCGGGCGCACTCGCGGCGCGTTTCCCCGAGGCCCGCATCACGCTCGACCCGAACGGCGGCTGGCTGCTCGAGGACGCGATCCGTCTGTGCCGCGACCAGGCCGGCGTGCTGGCCTATGCCGAAGACCCGTGCGGCGCCGAGGGCGTCTACTCGGGGCGCGAGGTGATGGCCGAATTCCGCCGCGCCACCGGCCTGCCGACCGCCACCAACATGATCGCCACCGACTGGCGCGAACTGGGCCACGCGGTGCAGCTGCAGTCGGTCGACATCCCGCTCGCCGATCCGCATTTCTGGACCATGCAAGGCTCGGTCCGCGTCGCCCAACTGTGCAAGGAATGGGGCCTGACCTGGGGCTCGCATTCGAACAACCATTTCGACGTCTCGCTCGCGATGTTCACCCATGTCGCGGCCGCGGCGCCGGGCAAGATCACCGCCATCGACACCCACTGGATCTGGCAGGACGGCCAGCGCCTGACCAAAGCACCGCTGCAAATTGTCGACGGTCTGGTCCAAGTGCCGAAGAAACCGGGGCTGGGTGTCGAGCTGGATATGGATCAGGTGGCCAAGGCTCA
>DASRXO010000131.1:0-2209 GCA_035654095.1 Telluria sp. | reverse complement strand
CGGCGGTGATGAAGCCGGGCTTGGCAAGCGGCAGCACCACCGAAAAGAAGGTGTCCAGCGGACTGGCGCGCAGCGTGGCCGCCACTTCCAGCGGGCGCGTGCCGATCGCCTCGAACGCGTTCTGCAGCGGTTGCACCACGAACGGCATCGAATAGAGCACCGAGCCGATCACCAGGCCGGGAAACGTGAACGGCAGCAGGCCGATGCCCAGTGCTTGCGTCAGGTGGCCGATCGGGCCGTGCGGCCCCATCGCCACCAGCAGGTAGAACCCGAGCACCGAGGGCGGCAGTACCAGCGGCAGCGCGACCGCCGCGCCGGCCACGCTTTTCAGGCGCGAGCGCGTTTGCGCCAGCCACCACGCGACCGGCGTCCCCAGCAGCAGCAGGAGCAAGGTGACAATGGTGGCCAACTTCAGGGTCAGCCAGATGGCGCCCCAGTCCTCGGGAGTGAGCATATAAGTTGGCTTAGAGGTCGTAGCCGTAGGAGCGGATCACGCGTTTCGCCTTCTCGCCCTTCAGGTAGGCGATCAGGGCGTCGACGGCGGGCTTGCCCTTGCCGTTTTCCAGCACCACCGCATCCTGGCGGATCGGCTTGTACAGCGTGCCGGGTACGATCCAGGCCGAACCGGACGCCAGCTTGCCGCCTTCATATACCTGCGACATCGCGACAAAGCCCAGCTGCGCGGCGCCCGACATCACGAACTGATGCGTCTGCGCGATGCTCTCGCCTTGCACCAGCCTGGGTTCCAGCGCGCTAAACAGATTCAGCTGTTGCAGCGTTTCCATCGCCGCTGCGCCGTACGGCGCCAGTTTCGGATTGGCGATCGCGAGGTGCTCGAAGTTGCCCTTCTTCAGGACCTCGCCCTTGTCGTCGACCAGGCCCGCTTGCGCGCTCCACAGCACCAGTCTTCCGATCGCATAGGTGAAGCGCGAATGCGGTACCGCGGCGCCCTCCTTCTCCAGTCTGGCCGGCGTGTCGTCGTCCGCGGCAAGCAGGATGTCGAACGGCGCGCGATTCTTGATCTGGGCGTAAAACCTTCCGGTGGCGCCGTAGCTTGTCAGTACCTTGTGGCCGGTGTCGCGTTCGAACTGGGCAGCGATGTCCTTCATCGGCGCGGCGAAATTGGCGGCGACGGCAATCTGCACTTCGTCCGCATGCGCCGTATTGACAAGGCCGAACAAGACCAGCGCAGCGGTAAGTCGAAACATGTGAACTCCACAATGAACGCGATGTATAGCGCAGTATATAACGATTCACGCCACGTTGAAAATTCGAAACTGTCCGCTGCCGCACGCGCAGCGCAAGAATTTTGTACAATCGCGCCGCGCTGCTCAGCTTGCCGCTCGATGTCCGCGCCATTGTTGTTACGGGTTTGTAAAAACTTAGCCGCGGTCAAGGATTCAAGCGCTGGCTCCAAGGAAAATCGTTAGACACCTACTCGGTTGCTTTGTATTTACGGCGACCGTAGCAACAAGAAGCGAGTCCCTTCGCCACCCGCAGCATGCCTTGGCAGCTATTCCCATGTAAGTAGTTTGGAGACAAGTCATATGAACAATCGTAGTAACGTTATCAATGCACGCGAGGGCTCTTCCCTCAAAGCGCCGAACCGCTGGTTGCAGCTTATTTTCGGCATTCTCTGTATGGGCCTGGTGGCAAATCTGCAATATGCCTGGACCCTGTTTGTCAGTCCGATGGAGGCCAAGCAGCACTGGGGTCTGTCGGCGATCCAATTGTCGTTTTCCATTTTCATCCTGGTCGAAACCTGGCTGGTGCCGGTCGAAGGCTGGCTGGTCGACAAATTCGGCCCGCGTCCCGTGATCGCGGCCGGTGCCGTGTTCGCGGCGCTGGGTTGGGTGATGGACGCTTACGCCACCACGCTGCCGATGTTGTATGCCGCTGCGGTGGTCGCCGGTATCGGTGCCGGCTGTGTTTACGGCACCTGCGTCGGTAACGCGCTCAAATGGTTTCCGGACAAGCGCGGCCTGGCTGCCGGCCTGACCGCCGCAGGCTTCGGCGCCGGCGCTGCAGTCACCGTGATCCCCATCGCGAACATGATCCAGACCTCGGGTTATGAGCATGCCTTCCTGTTCTTCGGCATCTTCCAGGGCATCGCCATTTTCATCCTCGCGATGTTCATGGTCCGGCCACAGCCGCCGGCGGGCGTGATGCCGTCGCCGCGCCTGGTGACCACCAAGGTCGACTATCCAAC
>DASRXO010000130.1:0-8226 GCA_035654095.1 Telluria sp. | reverse complement strand
GGCCCGACCATCAAGCGCGGTTACCTGAACGCGATCGTCACCAAGGTCAATGCGCTACGGCCGGATGCGATCGCGATCACCGGCGACCTGGTGGACGGCAGCGTGCACCGCCTCGGCTTGCACACTGCGCCGCTGGCGCGCCTGGCCGCGCGCGACGGCACCTTTTTCGTCACCGGCAATCACGAATATTATTCCGGCGCCGAAGAGTGGATCGCCGAGATGCGCCGCCTCGGCCTGACGGTGCTGATGAACCAGCACGTGGTGCGCGAGCGCGGCGGCGAGGGATTGATGATCGCCGGCGTGCCCGATTTCACGGCCCACCATTTCTACGAATCGCACCGCAGCGACCCGCATGCGGCGGCGGCCGGCGCGCCCGATAACGTCAAGGTCAGGATCCTGCTGGCGCACCAGCCGCGCACTGCCGATGCGGCGGCCGATGCCGGTTTCGACCTGCAGCTGTCCGGCCACACGCACGGCGGCCAGTTCTTCCCGTGGAACCTGTTCGTGCCTTTGCAGCAGCCGTTCACCGCCGGCCTGAATCGGCTGCGCGCCTTGTGGGTCTATACCAGCC
The DNA here is from genome assembly GCA_035654095.1 of Telluria sp. Taxonomy (GTDB): domain Bacteria; phylum Pseudomonadota; class Gammaproteobacteria; order Burkholderiales; family Burkholderiaceae_D; genus Telluria_A. The sequence continues at coordinate 7,655 of DASRXO010000130.1, read as the reverse complement.
GTGGCACCGGTTACTGGGGGCCGCCGAAGCGCTTCGGCGCGCCGTCCGAAATCACGCGGGTGCGCCTGGTGCCGGCCTGACGGTCTCGTATTTACGCATGTAGAAAGCAAAGCAAAATCCTTACGGATGCGTTATCGTTTGAGGTTCTAAAAACGCTCAAAGGATACGCTGCATGAACCGCCTTCCCCTGTTGACCCTTCTCGCCGCTTCGATGATGAGTGCCGGCGCCAGCGCCGCCACGCCCGGTAACGATCCCGCCGCGCTGGCGCAGATCCGCGACAGCGCGCTGCACAGCGACTGGGCGTACGAGCGCCTGGCCGACCTGACCGACTTGGTCGGTCCGCGCCTGTCCGGTTCGGCCGGCGCCGCGGCGGCCGTCACGCAGGTGGCCGACGCGATGCGCAAGCTGGGGGCGACCGTCACCCTGCAGCCGGTGAAGGTGCCGCATTGGGTGCGCGGGCAGGAGAGCGCTGAGCTGGTCGAATACCGCGGCCGTCCGGCCGGGCTGTCGCAGCGCGTGGTGCTGACCGCCCTGGGCGGATCGAGCGCGACCCCGGCCGCTGGCCTGACCGCGCCGGTGGTGATCGTGCACAGCTTCGACGAATTGAAGGCGCGCGGCGCCGAAGTCAAAGGCCGCATCGTGCTGTTCGACGTGGCGTTCGACCAGCACATGGCGGACCGCGGCCTGGCCGGCCCGGCCTACGGCCAGGGTTCGCAATACCGGGTGGCCGGTCCGCGCATGGCGGCCGAGATGGGCGCGGCGGCGGCGCTGGTGCGGTCGGTCGGCGGCGCCGACTTCCGCATCCCGCACACCGGCGTCAGCGGCCTGCAGGACGGCGCGCGGATTCCCGCGGCCGCGGTGTCGACCGAAGACGCGATGCTGATGTCGCGCCTGGCCGCGCGCGGTCCCTTGACCATGCACCTGACCCTGACGCCGCAAATCCTGCCCGACGCCGACAGCTTCAACGTGATCGCCGACTTCCCCGGCACCGACAAGGCCGACGAAATCGTGGTGGTCTCCGGCCACCTCGATTCCTGGGACCTGGCGACCGGCGCCAACGACGACGGCAGCGGCGTGGTGAGCGCGATGGCGGTGATCGACACGCTCAAGAAGCTCGACTTCCGTCCGCACCGCACGATCCGCGTGATCGCCTGGATGAACGAGGAGAACGGCACGCGCGGCGCCAACGCCTACCTCGACGCCAACAAGGCCAACGCCGGCAAGCACATCGCGGCGATCGAAAGCGACAACGGTTCCGGGCATCCGTTCGGCATGCGCGCCAGCGTGGGGCCGGACGCGGTCAAGCTGTTCGCGCCCCTGCAGGCGGCCTTGCTGCCGATGCAGGCGGGCCTGTTCCGGCGCGAGGACTTCATGGGCAGCGGCGACTTGAGCGGGCTGGAACGCGCCGGCGTGCCGGTGTTCGAGCCGCTGATCGACAGCGCGAGCTACTTCAACTACCACCACACGCCGGCCGACACGCTCGACAAGGTGGACCCGCAGGAGCTGCGCCGCCACGTCGCCGTGATGGCCGCGACCACCTGGTTCCTGGCCAATATGGAGCAGCCGATCGGCCGCGCGTTCGCGGCGCAGAAGTAAGCTCAGAACGCGTTGATCGGAATCTTCAGGTAGCGCACGCCGTTCTCTTCGGCGTCGGGCAGGCGCCCGGCGCTGATGTTGACCTGGATCGCCGGCAGGATCAGCGTCGGCATCTCGAGCGTCGCGTCGCGCGCGGTGCGCATCGCGACGAATTCTTCTTCGCTCACGCCATCGCGCACGTGGATGTTGGCGGCGCGCTGCTCGGCCACCGTGCTTTCCCAGCGCGGCGCGCGGCCGGCCGGCGGGTAGTCGTGGCAGGTGAACAGCCGCGTCGCCGGCGCCAGCGCCAGGATGCGCCGCACCGAACGGTACAGCCTCTCGGCACAGCCGCCGGGAAAATCGCAGCGCGCGGTGCCCACGTCCGGCATGAACATGGTATCGCCGATGAACACCGCGTCGCCCACCTGGTAGGCCATGTCGGCCGGCGTGTGGCCGGGCACGTGCAGCGCGCGTGCCGCCAGCTCTCCGATCGCGAAGCTTTCGTCGGGCCCGAACAGGTGGTCGAACTGCGAGCCGTCCTGCGCTGCGCGCTGGTTGTAGATGCCGGCGAACGCGTGCTGCACGCTGGTGATGGCAGCGCCGATCCCGACTTGTCCGCCCAGCTGCTGCGCCAGGTAGGGCGCGCCCGACAGGTGGTCGGCGTGCGCGTGGGTTTCGAGCAGCCATGCGTTGCGCAGCCGGTTGGCGCGCACGAAATCGATCACCGCATCGGCCGAACGGGTCGAAGTGCGGCCCGATTTGTGGTCGTAATCGAGCACCGGGTCGATGATCGCGCAGGCGCTGCCGGGCGCTTCGTACACCACGTAGGTGACGGTCGAGTTGGCGGCGTCGAAGAACGCCTGGATCTGTGGCTGCATAGCCAGCGATTATACCTATCAAAATTGCCACCGGATAAAGTATAGTTGTCTATAATATACTTTTCGTGACGGATACCGTGGGCATGCCTGTATTCTCCGCCTTCCTGAATCGCCTCGGCGCGGGCGACCGCGCGCGCAGCCTGCTGTTCCTCGCGGCGCTGGTGCTGGCCGCGCTGGAGATGCTGGTGTTGCATCGCCTGGTGCCGCTCGAGAACCGGGTGCTCGACGCCTTCGTGCGCTACCACGCCGCCGGCATGCAGCCCGACCCGGACATCGTGATCGTCCATATCGACGACACCAGTTTCGCCCGCATGAACGACGTGGCCGGCGCCTGGCCGTGGCCGCGCTCGGTACACGGCGAATTGGTGCAGGGCATGCTGCGCCAGCATCCGAAAGCCATCGTGTTCGACATCATGTTCAGCGAGCACGACGTCTATCGTCCCGACAGCGACCGCCTGTTCAACGAGGCCTTGGCCGGCACCAGCAATGTCTATTTCCCGATCGTGCGCCTGCCAGCCGCGCGCGACGCCACCGGCCCGCGCGCGGCCGACGTGGTGGCCAGGCTCGGTTTCGAGCGCACGCCCGGCGCGGACGGCGAGGCGCGCATCGCGCTGCTGCCGCCGCTCGCCGTCGACGCGCGCTACTGGCGTACCGGCACCATCAATTTCCTCAGTGACGAGGACGGGGTAGGGCGCCGCTACGGCCTGTACACCGACGCACACGGCTGGCTGATTCCCTCGCTGCCGGCGCGCGTCGCCGGCGACCTCGGCTACCGCGTGCCGCGCCAGCCCGACATGCTGCTGGCCTGGCGCGGCGGCGCCACCGCCTTCCCGCACATCAAGTATGCCGATCTGTATCTCGATGCCGGCCGCGAGAAGCCGCTGCGTCCGTCGGATGAGCTGACCGGCAAGATCGTCATCGTCGGCACCGACGCCTCCGGCCTGAACGACCTGCGCCTGACCCCGATCGCGAGCTTGTATCCGGCGGTCCAGATACTGGCCACCGCGATCGACAACCTGAAGAACCAGCGCATGATGCGCACGCCGCCCGACTGGCTGATGCCGGCCCTGGCGCTGCTGACGCTGGCGATCCTGTTCTGGACTTTCGAACGCGCCTTCAACGTGCTGCGGGTCGGCGCCGCGCTGCTGGCGGGCTCGGCGGCGGTGCTGGCCGGCACCTATTGGGGCATCACGCGTCTGTGGCTGGTGCCGACCGTGGCCGGCCTGCTGCTGGCCTGGACGTATTACTTCGCCGGCGCGCTGCAAGCCTACCTGGCCGAGCGCAGGTCGCGCCAGCAGGCGATCGCGATGTTCAGCCGCTTCGTCAACCCGCACGTGGTGCAGCAGCTGGTGACCACCGGCGGCCTGCTGCGCGGCGGCGAGAGCCGCGAGGTGTCGGTGCTGTTCTCCGACATCCGCGGCTTCACCACCTTATCCGAGAACCGCAGCCCGCAGGAAGTCGTCGCGCTGCTCAACCGCTATTTCACGCTGCAGGTGGAAGTGGTTTTTCGGCACGGCGGATCGTTGGATAAATTCATTGGTGATTGCATTATGGCATTTTGGGGAGCACCATTGGATGATCCGGAACACGCGCAAAATGCGGTCCGGGCGGCCCTCGAAATGGCCGAGGTGCTACAGCGCTTCAAGGCCGAGCTGGGCGAGCAGGACGCCGATTTCGACGTCGGCATCGGCATTCATTCGGGTCCGGCGGTGGTCGGCCTGATCGGGTCGGAGCAGCGCCGCGAGTACACGGCGATCGGCGACACGGTCAACCTCGCCAGCCGGATCGAAGGCCTCACCAAAGGAGTCGCACGCATCCTCGTATCGCAAGAAACCATGACCCTGTGCGGAACGTCGTTCCGTTTCACCCCGTATGGCTCGTTCGAAGTCAAGGGGCGGGAGCAGGAAGTGAGTTTGTTTGGTCCAGAATAGGGAGAAGAAAAATGAAACGCGTACTAGCGGTGTTGATGGCCACGGCGGCCGCAGGCGGGGGCGTCTTCGCAGCCGAGCTGGCCTACACGGTGCGCCCGACCGAGGTCAAGGCCAGGCCGTTTACCGACGCCTCGACCTTGGCCAGCCTGGGCGAATCGAGCAAGGTCGACGTGCTGCAGCGGCAGGCCAGCTGGATCCAGGTCAAGGCCGACCGCGCGACCGGCTGGGTCAAGATGCTGAGCCTGCGCTTCGACCAGCTGGGCAACGCGCCCCGGGCGGGCGGGGCCAACAGCAATCTCGCGGTGCTGTTCAACATCGCCTCGACCGGTTCGGGCGGCAGCACGCCGACCACCGGGGTCAAGGGCATCTCGGAAGAAGCGTTGCGCAACCCGCGCGCCAATCCCACCCAGCTCAAGCAGATGAACGACTTGCAGATCGCGGCGGCCGAAGTGCAGACCTTCGCCAGGGCCGGCAAGCTCAGCGCCAAGACCATGGCCTACCTGCCGGCGCCCGCCGCCGCCGGCGCGCCGGTACTGGCGCAAGGAGCGAAAAAATGAAGACCCTGGTCTCGCTCACGGTACTGGCGCTCGGCTGCAGCGCGTGCGCAGTGGCCCCGATGATGATCGGCTCGGCGGTCAGCAAGATGGATATGAACGACGTTCAGAATCTCGTCAGCCGGGTGCAGAAAGTGTCCGACGGCCAGCGCGACCTGACCGAGCCGGAAGAGATCGCGCTGGGCGAGGGCGTGGCCAGCAATATGCTGGGCGCCGCCCCGCTGCTGCAAGACAAAAGGGCGCAGCGTTATGTGAACCAGGTCGGCCTGTGGCTGGCGATGCAGACCGAGCGCGCCGATCTGCCCTGGCATTTCGCGGTGCTCGACGATAACGAGTTCAATGCCTTCGCGACGCCGGGCGGCTATGTGTTCATCACCCGCGGCCTGCTGCTGAGCATGCGCAACGAGGCCGAACTGGCCGGCGTGCTGGCGCACGAGATCGCCCATGTCCTGCGCAAGCATCACTTGCAGGCGATCAAGACCAGCAACGCCCGGAGTGCGCTGGCCGAGGCTGCCAGCAGCTTCATGGCACAGGCGCCGGTGACGGCCAAGGTCGGCCAGCTGACGCCGGCGCTGGCCAAGCTGGCCAATGCGATGACGGAAATGTACACGCGCGGACTCGACAAGAACGACGAATACGAGGCCGACCGCATGGGCGTGGTGATCGCCGCGCGCGCCGGTTACGACCCGTACGGCTTGCCGGCGGTGCTGCAATCGCTGCAGACGGTCAACCCCAACTATCCCGGCCTGGCGCTGATGTTCAAGACCCATCCGAGCATTGCCTCGCGCCTCGACCTGCTGGCCCAGGTGATGGACAAGCCGTTCGACGCCTACGAGAACCAGCCGAACGGCGTGGCCCGCTTCAAGGCGCAGGTGACGATGCCCAGGCTGGCCGGCAAATAGCTAGAGGTTCAGGCGGGGCAGGTAGCCGCCCGGGATGATGCCGAACACCGACAGGATGATCAGGATCAGCAGGATGATGAACAGCACCCGGACGATCGATGCGACCGGGGCCGGCAGCGGCAGCAGGCTGACTAGCCACCAGATGAGGCCGAAGACGACCAGGTAGATGATGAGGCTGATGATAATGTTCATTGTTCTTCCTCGGCGGTGGGATGACGTGGCCCCACAATAGCCCGGAAAGGATGAGTCATCTGTTCGGCAGGGCACACAGCGCCGCGCACCAGACCGGCAGCATCCGTTGATGCGGCGCGGCGCGCGCGTCAAGTGATCGGGACCCGCCGCACGGCACGCGCATGACCGCGGAAGGGGCGGCCGTACATGGTCTGGATGCCGCTCGCGAAGTTTTGTCCCCACACCAATTGCGCGCGCGTGTCGCACTGTTCGCTCGACCAGTACCAGACACGCCCGAACCGTTCGCGCAGGTTGGCGAACAGCAGCGACAACTCGCGCCGCGTCGGCAAGGCGCCGCCGCTCTCCTCGGCCCAGGCGCTGGCGACACCCCAACTCACATCCTCCACATCGCCCGGCAACAGCACCAGGTGATAGTCCGGCATGCCGTCCTTGCCCAGGATGATCCCGGCATAGGACTCGTCCTGGTTCAGCGTTTCTTGCACGAAGTCTTTTGGGCTCATGGCGGTGGTCCTCCACATGCATCAGACAAGCGCGAGGGCGTCTTAGTTGCAATTGTCTTCGTATTTTTTCCTTGACGAAAGGGTCTTTGTGCATTTGATACAGCAAAGAAATTTATTTCGAAAAACGTTGAACCTAATCATTTGATGCACATCAAACCTTGCTCATTTCAACCTCAAGGTAAGGAACCTTTCATGACTAAGTTCGTCGCTTTTGTTTCGGAAATTCGTGTGCATGCTTTGCTGTGCAGCAGCGCAGCAGTGTTGCTGACCGCGTGCGGTGGCGGGGCCGATTCGGGCTCGCCTTCGGCCGGCGCCGGCCAAGCGCTGCAGACCGCCGCGCTGTCGTTCAACAGCGATGCAGCACCCACCGCAGCTGCCGCCGCGCTCCAGCAACAAGCAACTCCGGCCGAGGCCGCGCCAGCGGCGCAGGACAGCGCGCCGGAAGCCTACACGGGCAATTTCGAACTGCTCGGTTACAGCACAGATACCACAGCAACCATCGGCACCCCCCAAGCGGCGCTGACCACCGAGACTGCTGCGGCATCCGCCTCTGGACCGGCAGCAGCCACGGCCGGCGCCAACCTGCCGTCGGGTGCGATCGACCCGGCTGCGGTGATTCCCGCCACCACCTACAACTTCTATGTATCGCCGAGCGGTTCGGATACCGCCACCGGCACCAAGAGCGCGCCGTTCAAGACCCTGGCGCGCGCCGCCAAGGCTACCCGCGCCAGCACCACGGTGTGGGTCGCGCCGGGCACCTACGCCGGCGGCCTGAAGACCACCCTCAGCGGCACCTCGAGTGGCCATATCTATTTCGTGTCGACCACCAAATGGGGCGCGCGCATTGTACCGCCATCGAGCTCGAGCAACAGCACCGCTTGGGATAACCGCGGCAACTACATCGACATCGTCGGTTTCGATGTGGACGGCACGGTCTCGCAGAGCGGCACCAAGTGGCTGCACGGGATTTACAACGGCGGCTCCTACGGTACCATTCGCGAGAACCACGTCCACCACATCGCCAAGTCGGTGGCCTGCACCAGTGCCGGCGGTTCGGCGATCGGCGTGGACAGCTACTACCACGGCGTGAAAACCGATGTCGTCAGCAATATGGTCAACGAC
>DASRXO010000129.1:0-2572 GCA_035654095.1 Telluria sp. | reverse complement strand
GTCGATGGTGACGCTCTCGTCGTCGCCCTCGCCGGCGCCGGTGCGGTTGTCGCCCGAATGCTGCACCGAGCCGTCGACCGACTTCAGGTTGTTGTAGAAGATGAAGTCGGCGTCCGAGCGCACCTTGCCCGATGCATTGAGCAGGAACACCGCGCCGTCCAGGTCGAACGCAGCGCCGTCGGTGCCGCGCACGTCCCAGCCGAGGCCGACCAGCATTTTGGCCAGGCCGGGCGCTTCCTTGCTCAGGTTGACGTTGCCGCCTTTTTGCAAACTGATAGCCATGATCTGTTACTCCTAAATGAAACTGCCTTGAACACCTGGGTCCTACGCGCAGCGAACTGGTGTCCGTCCGTTCGCCGCGGGTTGTTCAGGCTGCCGCTTGTTCCAGCAGCGCCTGTTGTTTCTTGTACCGCACCGACGACCACAGCGAGGCCGCGATGAAGGCCACGCCAATCAATCCGGTGAACAGCTCCGGCACATGGAACTTCATACTCGCCAACATGATCAGCGCCAGGATGCCGATCGCGTAGTGGGCGCCGTGCTCGAGGTAGACGAATTCGTCCAGCGTCCCCTTCTTCACCAGGTAGACCGTCAGCGAGCGCACGAACATCGCGCCGATCGCCAGGCCCAGCATGATGATCACGACGTCGGTGGTGATCGCGAAGGCGCCGATCACGCCGTCGAAGCTGAACGAGGCATCGAGCACCTCGAGATACAGGAAGCCGCCGATGCCGCCGCGCTTGACCATCTCGCCGACATTGCTGCCGCCTTCTTCATTCTTCTCGAGCAGGCCGCTGACCGCATCCACGCCGACGTAGATCAAGATGCCCCACAGGCCCGACATCAACACCACCATCTTTTGCGTCTCGGCCACCATCGACAGGCTGGCCATCAGCGTGCCCAGCGCGATCATCACCGACACCGAGGAAATCTTGCCGAGCTCGCCGAGCTTGCGTTCGAAGCGTCCCAGCCAGTGCGTGTCCTTCTCGTGGTCGAGCAGGAAGTTGAGGAACACCAGCAGCAGGAACATGCCGCCGAAGGCCGCCACTTCCGCGTGGTGGTTGGTCAGATGGGTCGAGTAGGCCTTGGGGTCGCTGAGCGCCAGATTCCACACTTCCACCAGCCCGAGGTCGGCCGCCTGCGCCACGATCACCAGCGGGAACAGCAAGCGCATGCCGAACACGGCGACGATGATGCCCACGCCGAGGAACAGCTTTTGCCAGAACTCGTCCCAGGTCTTGAGCACCGAGGCGTTGACCACCGCGTTATCGAACGACAGCGAGACTTCCATCACGCCGAGGATCGCGGCGATGCCGATCGCCGCCAGCGCACCGGTGACGCCGGTGTGCGCGTAGCCCCACCAGCCGGCCGCCGCGAGGCAGACGAAGGTGACGATGAATGACAGCCTGAAATGCTTCATAGCTTGGTTTCCCTTCCATGTTGTTATTGATGCAGCTCAGTGTAGGCCCCTGCATCCAATCTAAAAAGGGAAGATAATGGAAGAATTACTTCTGAAAAAGCGAAGCATATGAAAAACACGGGCATCAACTTCCGCCACCTGTACTACTTCTGGGTGGTGGCCAAGGAGGGCGGCGTGACGCGCGCGGCGACCCGGCTCGGGCTGGCGATCCAGACCGTGTCGACCCAGCTCGCGCTGCTCGAAGAGTCGATCGGCAAGGCGCTGTTCAGCCAGCAGGGGCGGCGGCTGGTGCTGACCGAGGCCGGCCGCCTGGCGCTGGCCTACGCCGACCAGATCTTCCTGCTCGGCGAACAGATGCAGGAGGCGCTGGGCGAGGCCGACAGCGGCAAGACCCGGCTGACGGTCGGCATCTCCGACTCGCTGCCCAAGCTGACCGCGTTCCGCCTGCTGGAGGCCACCCTGCACCTGCCCAAGCCGGTGCGGCTGGTGTGCTATGAAGACCAGTTCGAAGCCCTGCTGGCCGACCTCGCGCTGCACAAGCTGGACGTGGTGCTGACCGACCGCCCGGTGCGTTCGGGCACCACGCTGCGCGTATTCAGCCACCAGCTGTTCGAAAGCGAGACCATCGTGGCCGGCATTCCGGCGCTGGCGGCGATCCATGCGGCCGACTTCCCGAACCGGCTGAGCGGCGCGCCGTTCCTGCTACCGACCCGCAACAACGCGCTGCGCGGCCGCATCGACGAATGGTTCGAGCTGCACAATGTGCGGCCCGACATCGTCGGCGAGTTCGAGGACAATGCGCTGCTCAACACCTTCGGGCGGCGCGGCATGGGCCTGTTCTTCGCCCCGGCCGCGCTGGCCGCCGACCTGGCCGAGCAGTTCGGCGCGGTGCAGGTCGGCCCGGTGCCGCAGGTGCGCGAGCAGTTCTACGCGATCTCGAACGAACGCAAGATCAAGCATCCGGCGGTGGAAGCGATCTTGTCGGCCGTCCACCAGCGCGGGCTCAACCACGCATGAACGGTACAATGCACGTTTCGCCGGCCATTGGCGGTGTCCACCACCCACATTCATGCTCAACTTCCTGTTAGTCTTGCTGGCCCTGTTGCTGGTCGTGCTCAACGGTTTCTTCGTGGCGGCCGAATTCGGCATCGT
>DASRXO010000128.1:0-5962 GCA_035654095.1 Telluria sp. | reverse complement strand
AGCAGGCCCATGCGCTTGGCATGCATGTGATCCTCGACTGGGTGGCCAACCACACCGGCTGGGACCATCCCTGGACGACCGAACACAGCGACTGGTACCTCAAGAACGACAAGGACGAGATCTATCCGGTGACCTATACCGAGGGCGGCCAGACCGAACACTGGAGCGACGTGATCGGCCTCGACTACGGCAAGCAGGCGCTGTGGAAAGGCATGACCGACGCGATGGCGTTCTGGGTGCGCGAGACCGATATCGACGGCTTCCGCTGCGACGTGGCCGGCGGCGTGCCGACCGCGTTCTGGAACCAGGCGCGCGACCAGCTCGACCAGATCAAGCCGATGTTCATGCTGGCCGAGGCCGACAAGCCCGAGCACCACGAACACGCCTTCGACATGAGCTACGGCTGGGATTCGCTGGCGGTGTTCAAGAACGTCGCCAAGGGCAAGGCCGATGCGCGCGACCTCAAGCAGCTGGTGCACAATCCGCCCAAGGCCTTCCCGCGCGACGCCTACCGCATGCGCTTCACCAACAACCGCGACGTCGATTCCTGGGACGGCAGCGACACCGAGCTCTACGGCCCGGCGTTCAAGGCGATGGCCGTGCTGGCCGCCACCCTGCCTGGCATGCCGCTGATCTACGGCGGCCAGGAAGCGGGCCTGTCGAAGAAGCTGGCGTTCTTCGAGAAGGATCCGATCCAGTGGAAGAGCTACGCGTACAGCGGCTTCTACGCCGGCCTGCTGACGCTGAAGAAACGCAATCCGGCGCTGTGGAACGGCCAGTACGGCGGCGCCGCCGAAGTGCTCGACGCGGCCAACGACAAGGTGTTCGCCTTCAGGCGGCAGATGGGAACGAACGTGGTGAAGGTGGTGGTCAACGTATCCGGCGAGAAGCAGAGCTACACCCTGCCCGGCGCCGCGCCGCGCACCCTCGCGGCCTGGGATTACCGCATCGACACGCCGAAGAAATAGGCCCGCTACGTGAGAGAACTACTTCGTCGCATGGGGTTATTGCTGCTAGCCCTTCCGATCGCGGCAATTGCGGCCGGCACATATTGGTCAAGCCTCAGCCTTCTCTGCCGCGCATTATCGGCCGAATTTTCGCCAGCCCATCGGCTGAACACGATGTCGCTGGCGTCTGCTACTGCTGATACCTGGCCGCACGTCGCCTATTCAGGATTCGTGCTCGGCGTGACGATCGGCATCGTTTGCGGCGCCACCATCGGCCTGATTGCGCTGGCCGCGCCAAATGTCAGGGCAACGGCCCGCCAATTGGCCTGGGGCTTACTGGTGACGCTGATGTTCTCCATGGTGATCAGCGCGCTGGCGGGCTGCTACATGCTGTACGACAGCCGGTATACACACACCTTCGGGCAACGGCTGTTTGGGCGTCACGACTCCTATATCCCGAACGCGCTCAAGCTCGCAGTCACACTGTATCTTGGCTCAGTATTGGGCGCGCTGGCCGGGACCATCACGGCTAGCATCTACATGCTGGGGTCGACACTGAATGAGGCGCTGTCTCGAAATGGTGGACACACCAGCCCTATGGGACTCACCCTGCGCGATCTCCTGCTGCCCTTCAATCTAACCAAATATATTGTCGTTGCGGTCGGATTGATCGGCACAATCTGGGGTATGTGCATCCCCTCCGACGGACTGTTGCTAACGACTTACACGATCTGCTTCGGATCGGTCATGTGGTGCGTCGCAGCGCTATATCTATGCGATTGCACTATGGCGTTAAGCGGAAGGAGTACCCCATTCTGGCACAAGTTCTACGGTACGGTGAGAGACGACTTAGCGGTATGTGCCATGATGGCCATCACCCTCACCGTCCTTTACTACTTGTCGCCGGATTCGTACAGCTGGTACAACCTTGACTTGGGCCTGTTAGGCGCGCCGTTTGTGCTTTATTCCGTCCTCTGCGTCAAGGATTATGGACGCATTAAAGTCGCGGGCCGGGTCCTGCCCATACGCATTCGAATCGCACTCAGCGTCATTTTCATTTCGCTGTTCGTGCTGACCTTCGGGATCCTGTTCCGCATTCAGTCGAAAACGATCCAGCAGTACGAGGCGTTGTGGTACCAGATCACGATCTTCTGCAGTGGCGTGGCTTCCTTCATCGGCGCGCGCCAGATAAGGTTTATGCTCGAGGAACAGAAAATCGAACCGTCGCCCGTCTTTCGCGATCTCTTTGCGAGCATCAAATCGAGCCCGGGATTGTATGCAGAGGCGTCACGCATGGCTGCAGTCTGGAATCGACACCTGAAAGATGAGAAAACCAAGCTGCGCATCGAGCAAAGGCGAGCGCAGAAGCGGCGCCGTGGGAAAAAATAGCCGTGCGCCGCAAGCCATGGCGCGACCTACGTCGCCTTGTACATGATCGTGGTGGCGTCGAGCCGGCTCGACAGGGCGTCGCGGCAGTAGCCGGGGATCACGCCCACCACCTGGTAGCCCAGCGCCGCGTACAGCGCTTGCGCCGCGTCGCCGCTGCGCGTGTCGAGCGTGAGCAGGCTGCGGCCCAGCGCGGCGGCGCGGCGCTCGACCTCCGCCATCAGCGCCTGCGCGATGCCCTGGCGCCGGTGCGCGGGATGGACCATCAGCTTGCGCACCTCGGCGCGGTGCGGCTGGTTGGGCGGCGTGTCGTAGTCGAGCTGGACGGTGCCGACGATCAGCCCTGCGCGCCGCGCCACCAGCAGCAGACGGCCGCCGTTGCGCAGCGCGGGCAGCACCGTCCTGGTCCAGAATGCCTCGCCGTCCTGCGCGGTGAAGGGCAGCACGTAGCCGATGCTCGCGCCGTCCAGCACGCAGGCCTGCATCAACGCGCCCAGTTCGGCGGCGTGCTTGCCGAGATCGTCGGCGCACAGAATCGAGATGACGCTCATGCCGGCCTCACACAAGAAACACGATGTATCGGGCACCGCGCTGCGGCGGCGTGACGAAGCTGCTGGGACCGTACAACTGGTAGCGCAGGCAGTCGCCCACCTGCAGCGCATGGCTGCGGCCGTCGACGGTCAATTCCAGTTCGCCCTCGAGCAGGACCAGGTGATGCTCGAGGCCGGGCCGCGGCGTGGCGTCGTAGTCGATGCGGGTGCCGGGCAGCAGCTCGCATTCGAGCGCCTCGCCGGCCAGCGTCTGCGCCGGCGGCGATAGCGAGCGGCGCCGGAAGCCGTTCTCCGGGTCGGTCCAGACCGCCTGGTCGGCGCGCCGCACGAGTGGCGCGAAGTCGTCTTCGACCATGCGCATCAGGCGCGACATGGTCAGGCCATAGGCCGCGCACAGCTTGCCGAGCACGCTGGCGGTGGCGCTGACCTCGGCGTTTTCCAGCCGCGACAGGCTGGCCCGGCTGACATTGCTGCGCTTGGCCAGCTCATCCAAGGACCAGCCGCGCTCGGCCCGCAGGCCCTTGAGGCGGCTGGCGATCCGCAGGTCGATGCCGGCGTCGTCCGATAGCGTTGAATTTTCCATATATGGGATTTTTGCCCATATATGGAAAACTGTCAAACCCTAGTCGACGAGGACGACATCGTCCTTTCCTTGCGGCGGAATCTTGATGGCGATGGCCTTCACCGGGCCGCTGGTCACGATGGTCCCCGCATGCGGCGTGCCCTTCGGCACAATGATCAGCGCGCCCGGCTTGAAGTCCCTGCGCTCGCCGCCCAGCCACATCGAGCCGCTGCCCTCGATGATGTATTGGATCTCATCGGTTTTCAGGTGGATGTGCTTCTTCACATTCCCGGATTGAATCGCGATCGTGGCGTTGTCCGTCGTCACCAGCGACCTGGCATTCATTTCGGGATTGCTGGTGGTGGGCAGATCGGCATGCTTGAGCGACGCGAGGTCGATCATCATCGGCGCCAGGCCGGCGGCCTCGGCATGCGCCTCCGACAGCAAGTGCCCGGTCGGCGATACCGCAAGACCCGCGGCAAAGGCACTGCTGATGGCGAGGATAAGTACAGTGGTGCTATGCCGCATGGAGTTCTCCTTGTCGTTATGGAAGGCCAAACTGGCTAGGATGCTAACACATTGCCGAACCCCGTCCAGCGCGCCGAACTCGCGGCGATCTACGTGCTGCTGGCGTCGCCCGAATCGGAGGATGCGCACCGAATTTTCTGCCAGGAATTCATTCCGAAATTCACGTTGCGTAAACATCAATCGGCAATCGTGCGGCGCGACAGCGCGTCCTTGAGGTCGTATGATTTTTTCAAAGTTCAGTCCGCCCAGACGGATTCAATAAAAAGATCGGAGACCACAGATGACATGTCGAAAGGCATTGCTTACGTGCGCCCTCGCGGCGGCCGCCTTGAGCGCCCAGGCCGGCGAGCCACAGACCTGGGCGATGCTGCTGGCCGGCGCGCTCGTTTTAGCCCGCGCCTCGCGCGCTCACTCGACCAAGGAATCGACATGAAAAAGCAGATGGCATGGATCGCACTGACACTCGCGGCGGCCGCGCCCGCGATGGCGCAGGACAAGGCGCGGGCGTCGGCTTCGCTAAGCCATTTCACTTACTCGCTGGTCGATCTGGCGCCTGGCGATGGCGTCGCGCCGGCGATCACTTTCGGCGACCGCGGCACGCTATTGGAAGCCTATGTCTGGCAAACGCAGGACGGCGTGCAAGCCGCCCTGCTCGATGGCGGCGCCCAGAATCACGACGGCACCCTCGTCGCCAATGGCCAGAGCGGCGCCAGCCTCGCCGCGGTGCACAACGATGAGGCCATGAGCTGGGCGCAAGCCGGGCTCGACGTGTCGGCGAACGGCTTCGCCGATTTCCTGACCTATTACACGCTGTCGCCGCACACCGAGCTGATCTTGAGCTGGCTGGCCGAGGTCGACACGACCATCAGTTCGGCCAATCGCGGCGTCGCCGAGACCCACCTGCGGGCAACGATCAGCCAGTCGGTCGACGGAAACTATACGGAGACGATGAGCTCCTTGCGGTCATCGGCCGGGGTGGGAGACGCCGCGCAGACGATGTCGCTGCAGGTGCGGACCGGCGAGAACGCGGCGCGGGGCTTTTATACGGGCGACACTTGGAGCCAGGCGGTGGCGCTGGTGCCCGAGCCTCAGCAGTGGGCGATGTGGCTGGCCGGCCTTGCCTTCGCCGGCGGCCTGCGCTGGCGCTACCGCGCGAGCGCTTGATGCCGCGCGGGCGGCTGCGGTACAGGGTCACGTCACTGTTCAAGCCGGGACTCCCTGCCTACCGCCTCACTGCATTCCATGCCGCGAAACATGCATTCTGTCGCATGACCCCATCCTGAACCGCCGTATCCACCTACAGTAGCCTCTCCACGCGGCAACACGTCCGCCGGCGTGCTCGCCAACCCGTCATGAGAGGAAACGATCGAATGCTGCAACGAGTCACTGGCCTGTTGATGGCCACCTTGCTGTGCGCCGTGAGCGCGAGCGCCCAGGAGCCCGCGGGAATCTTCGATCCGAGCACGCTGAAGGGCCCGGCGAAAGGCACGCCGAACGAAGTGATGGTCCTCGGCACGGCCCACCTGGCGCGGCTGCCGGCCACGTTCCAACCCGCTGGCATTCGGGCATTGAACGAGCGCCTGCTCGCCTGGAAGCCCCGGATCATCGCCATCGAGCAGCGGTCCGGTCCGCAGTGCGCCTTCATGCGCCAGTACCCGCATCGCTACAAGGAGACGGTGCAGATGTATTGCGCGTGGGATCCTGCGCCGGCGCGCGCCGCCACCGGTCTCGACGTGCCGGCCGCAAGCACCGAGATCGCCCGGCTGCTGGCAAACTGGCCCGCCGCCCCGACGCCATCCCAGCGGCGCCGCCTTGCCGCCGTGTTCCTCGCCGGCGGTGAACCGGTCTCCGCGCTGGTGCAGTGGCTGCGCCTGCCGGACGCGGAGCGGCACGCTGGCGACGGCCTCGATGCCACCCTGGTCGCAACGCTCGACAAGCTGCGCAGCGGGCGCGGCGAGGAGGCGCTGATCGCTGCGCCGCTGGCGGCT
>DASRXO010000127.1:0-3728 GCA_035654095.1 Telluria sp. | reverse complement strand
GTGGTAATCGAAGATCTGGTCGGCGTCGCGCAGCGCGGTGCGGTAGGCGATCGAAGCCTGGGCCAGCGCCGCGATGGTGATCGCCGCCAGCAGGAACCACAGCAGGCGGCCGCGCAGCGAGTGCGTCACCTTCATAATTTGGGCACCATGTAGCCAACCCCGCGCACGTTCTGGATCAAGTCGCTGCCGAGCTTTTTGCGCAGGCCGTGGATGTAGACTTCCACCGCGTTGCTGCTCACTTCATCGCGCCAGCTGTATAGCTTTTCTTCGAGCTGGGCGCGCGACAGCACGGCGCCGGGACGCGCGATCAGCGCTTCGAGCACCGCCCACTCGCGCGCCGACAGCGTGACCGGCGCGCCGTCCACCGTCACTTCGCGGGTGGCCGGATTGATCGCGATGTTCTTGTATTCGAAGACCGGCTCGGCGCGGCCGGAGGCGCGCCGCAGCAAGGCGCGGATGCGCGCCAGCAGTTCGTCGAGGTCGTAGGGTTTGAGGACATAGTCGTCGGCGCCGGCATCGAGGCCGGCGATGCGCTGGTCGACCGCGTCGCGCGCGGTGGCCACCAGCACCGGGGTGCGGTCCTTGCGGCCGCGCATCGCGCGCAGCACCTCGAGGCCATCCTTGCGCGGCAGGCCGAGGTCGAGCAGCACCAGGTCGTAATTCTGGGCTTGCATCAGGGCGGTATCGGCCATTTCGCCGTCCTTCACCCAATCGACGGCGTAGTGCTCGGCCCGGAGCAGGTCGAGCACTACTTCGCCGATCATCGTATCGTCTTCCACCAGCAAAAGCCGCATCACTTCCCCGTTTCTCGATTGTTGCCGGTGGATGAAGAACGACGCCTTAGCCAATCCTTACCGGAATGAAGATTCTGTCACTCCCGCGCTGAATCAGCAAGGCCACGGACTTGGAGGATTTCCCCACCAGGTCGCGCACCTGGTCGACCGAACTGACCGGCCGCCCATTCACCGACAGCAGCACGTCGCCGGGCTGGATGTCGGCATTCGCCGCGGCGCCGCCCGCATCTTCGACCAACAGGCCGGCCGCGATGCCCAACTGGCGCCGCTCGCCCGGCTGCAGCGGCCGCAGCGCCAGGCCGAGCTTGCTGCCGTCGTCGCCGGCGGCCTCGTCGCGCTCGGCTTTCGCCACTTTCTCGCTGGCGTCGCCCAGGGTGGCGTTGAGCGTGACGATCTTGCCGTCACGCCAGACGTCGAGCGCCACCTTCTCGCCCGGCTTGGCCAGCATCAGCATGCCCGGCAAGTCGCCGGAAGCGACGATCGCTTGGCCATTGAGCTTGCGAATCACGTCCCCCGACTTGATACCCGCCCGATCGGCCGCCCCGCCATGCTCGACGCTCGACACCAGCGCGCCCTCGGGCGATTCGAGCTTGAAGGAATCGGCGAAGCCCTGGTTGACTTCCTGCACCGTCACGCCCAGCTTGGCATGCTGCACCTTGCCGGTGGCGACCAGCTGGTCCTTGATGCGGTAGGCCACGTCGATCGGGATCGCGAACGACAGGCCCTGGTAACCGCCGGTCTGGCTGTAGATCTGCGAGTTAATGCCGATCACCTCGCCGCGCGTATTGAACAGCGGGCCGCCCGAGTTGCCGGGGTTGACCGCCACGTCGGTCTGGATGAAGGGCGTGCTTTCATCCGGCAGCGAGCGGCCCTTGGCGCTGACCACGCCCGCGGTCACGGTGCTGTCGAGGCCGTACGGCGAGCCGATCGCCAACACCCATTCGCCCACCTTGAGGTCGCTCGATTTACCGATCGGCACCACCGGCAGGTTCCTGGCGTCGATCTTGAGCACCGCCACGTCGGTCTTGGGGTCGGAGCCGAGCACCTTGGCGCGGTATTCGCGCCGGTCCTGCAGCTTGACCGTGACTTCCTTGGCGTCGCGCACGACGTGGGCATTGGTCAGGATGATACCTTCCGGGCTGACGATGAAGCCGGAACCGGCGCCAAAAAACGGCGTGTCGCGTTGGCCGCGCGGATTTTGCGGGCCCTGGAAGCGCCGGAAAAATTCAAAGAACGGATCGTCCTCGTCCATCTGCGGCGCGGCGCGCTGCTGCGGGCCGCCGAGGCCGACCTTGGTGGTGCCCATGACGCGGATATTCACCACGGCCGGGCCCATGCGCGAGACGATCGAGGTAAAGTCCGGCAAGGCCATCGCCACCGGCGCGGGCGACGGCGCGGTTGCGGTGGCGGCGGTGGCGGTCACCGGCGCAAGCGCCAGCGTACCGGACGCGACCGCGTTGTTGTGGTTGACTGCGATCGCACCAACTGCTCCGCCGATCGCGCCGGCGGCAGCAAGTGCCAGCGTCAGGCGCTTGGCGGTGATGGTGGTGATGGCACCTTCGTTTTGCATTATCGACTCCTGAGTGAGCGTGGGTTAATCATTGAGTTCATCTTGCAGCATGAGTCTTAGACCATACTTAAAAATCTCCGACGTAGCGAGGGGCGCCCCATACCGCGGGCGCCCCTCGTCCTTACGTCACTGCCGGTCCGGCCTTAGGCGGCCTGGCGTTGCTCCAGGGCTTGCACATTGTCGCCGCCGTCGATCACGATCTTGCGCGGCTTGAGCGCCTCGGGCACCTCGCGCACCAACTCGATGGTGAGGATGCCGTTGTCGAACGAGGCGGTGGTCACCTTCACGTGGTTGGCCAGCTGGAAGCGCTGCTCGAAATCGCGCGCCGCAATCCCGCGGTGCAGATAGGTGCGCTGGGTGTCGTCCTTGTGCTTGCGGCCGGTGATGTGCAGGCTGTCGCGCTCGGTAACGATCTCGACTTCCGAACGGTCGAAGCCGGCAAGCGCCATCACGATGCGGTACTGGTCTTCGCTGACCAGTTCGATGTTGTAAGGGGGATAGCTGGGCTGGGCGTCCGCACGCTGCGACTCGAGCAGGTTGGCCAGGCGGTCGAAACCGATAGCGGAACGATACAGCGGGGTAAGGTCGAATGTACGCATGATAAGTATCCTTTTGAAAGTTAAGCGATAAGTTGACGGACCTCCGGGGAGCATCCGTTGCGTCCAATCTAGGGTCGCCCTTCGGCGCTTTCAAGGCCTTGAAAAATACGGTTTTTTGCCCCATGCACCGAAAAAAATTCACGGAAACTTTATGTTGCAAATGTTAATTTCCTCCATGCTACACTCGGAATTCCCCTTTCTCGACCCTGTTTGGACCCCATGACCGCACACCTGACCCGCCTGCTTCCCGCCCTGGCCCTGGCAGCCGCCACCGCCCTGCCGGCCCACGCCGAAGTGCCCGTTCCCGGCAGCCAGCCGTATCCCGGTACGATCGTGCTGAAGGTCGATGCGACCGACCTGAACCACCAGATCTTCCGCATGCACGAGACGATTCCGGTCAAGCCGGGCGCGCTGACGCTGCTCTATCCGCAGTGGCTGCCGGCCAACCATGGCCCGAACGGCCCGCTGACCCAGCTGGCGGGCCTGAAGCTGACGGCCAACGGCAAGCCGGTCGAATGGACCCGCGACCCGCTGCAAGTGCATGCCTTCCACCTGACCGTGCCGGCCGGCGCCACCACGCTCGACGCCGAATACCAGTACCTGTCGCCGCTCGAGGCCAACCAGGGCCGCAACACGATGACCGACAATATCGTCGGCGTGCAGTGGATCTCGGTGACGCTGTACCCGGCCGGCTACAACAGCCGCCGCATCACCTACCAGGCCAACCTGACCCTGCCCGACGGCTGGCAATACGGCACCGCGCTC
>DASRXO010000126.1:0-2580 GCA_035654095.1 Telluria sp. | reverse complement strand
CCAGATGCGCGAACTCGGCGAGGTGGAACAGCAGCGGGCTCGAGATGTTGTACGGCAGGTTGCCGACCACCCGCAGTTTCTGGCCGGGCGGCACCGGGATCTGGCCGAAATCGAACTTCAGCGCATCGCCCGCATGGATCGTGAGCTTGTCGCGCGCGAAGGATTTTTCGAGGCGCGCCACCAGGTCGCGGTCCAGCTCGACCACGTGCATGTGGTCGAGGCGGCGCAGCAGCAGCGCGGTCATGGCGGCCAGGCCGGGCCCGATCTCGACCATCGCCTGGCCCGGCTGCGGACCGATGGCGTCGATGATGTTGTCGAGGACGAATTTATCGGTCAGGAAATTCTGGCCGAAGCGCTTGCGGGCTACGTGTTTCATGGCGTTCTTTTTATTGGGAGGAAACGGCACGTTGCGCGATCACCATCTGCAGCGCGCAGCGGATCGCCTCTTCCATGCTGGCGCAATCGGCCAGGCCGAGGCCGCGCGCGGCGATGTCGAGCGCGGTGCCGTGGTCGACCGAGGTGCGCAACAGCGGCAGGCCGAGCGTGATGTTGACGCCGCGCCCGAAGGTGGCGTGCTTGAGCACCGGCAGGCCCTGGTCGTGGTACATCGCCAGCACGCAGTCGGCCTCCTGCAGGTACTTGGGCTGGAACAGCGTGTCGGCCGGATACGGGCCGCGCGCATCGATGCCGCGCGCCCGGGCCGCGGCCAGCGCCGGGATGATGGTGTCGATCTCTTCGCGTCCGAGATAGCCGTTTTCGCCGGCATGCGGATTCAGGCCGGCGACCAGGATGCGCGGCGCGGCGATGCCGAACTTGGCGCGCAGGTCGGCGTGCAGGATGTCGAGCACGCGCGCCAGGCCGTCTTGCGTGATCGCCCCCGGCACGTCTTTCAGCGCCAGATGGGTGGTGGCCAGCGCCACCCGCAGCGGCGGTTGGCCGGGGCCGGGCGTGCCGGCCAACATCATCACGACCTGCGCGGTCGCGGTTTTGTCGGCCAGGTATTCGGTGTGGCCGGAGAAGGCCACGCCGGCATCGTTGATGGTGCTCTTTTGCAGCGGCGCGGTGACGATGGCGTCGAACCAGCCGGCCTGCACGCCTTCGACCGCGAGGTCGAGCGTGGCCAGCACGGCGCGGCCGTTGCGCGCGTCGAGCACGCCGGGCACCACGTGGGCGTCGAGCGGCACGTCGACCACCGCGATGCGGCCGGGACCGAAGGCCGGCAGGCCGCCGTTGCGCAGCGCCTGCACCGACAGCGCGGCCAGCGCGATGTCCGGCTCGATCAGGCTGGCGGTCAACGCCAGGAAGGCGGCGTCGCCCAGCAGCACGCAATTGGCCTCGTGGCGCAGCGCCCAGGCCGCGCGGATCGCGATTTCCGGGCCGATGCCGGCCGGTTCGCCGGTGGTGATGGCGAGCGCAGGACGCGCCGGCGGTTGCGCTGCCATCGGCTTACTTGTCGTCGCCGCGGAACTCGACGTAGGCGCGGTCGCGCACCTGGCGCGCCCAGTCTTCGGTCGCTTCTTCGAGCTTGCGGTCGCGGATCACCTGGCGCGCGGCATTGCGCTGGCGCTCTTTCGAGGCGTCGTCGCTCTTGCGCTCGAGTACTTCGATCAGGTGGTAGCCGAACGGGGTCTCGACCACGCCGCTCACTTCGCCCGGCTTCAAGGCGTTCATCGCGGTTTCGAATTCGGGCACGGTGTCGCCCGGGTACAGCCAGCCGAGGTCGCCGCCCTTGCTGGCCGAGCCGTCATTCGAGAACAGGCGCGCCAGTTCCTCGAACTTGGCGGCGTTGTTGTCGAGCCGCTCCTTCAGTTCGGTCAGCTTGCGCTTGGCGTCGTTGGCGGTCAGGGTCGGGCTGACCTTGAGCAGGATGTGGCGCGCGTGGGTCTGCTGGGTGGCGGCCTTGTCCTTCTCCTGGACCTCGGCCAGGCTGCGCTTGTCGACCATCTTCAGGATGTGGAAGCCGGTGGTGCTCTTGAGCACAGGCGTGGACTGGCCCGGCTTGAGCTTGCCGAGCGCCTCGGCGAACATCGGCGGCAGGCGGTCCGGCTCGCGCCAGCCGATCTCGCCGCCCTTGAGCGCGTCGGTCGAATCGGAATAGGTGGCGGCCATCTTGGCGAAGTCGGCGCCGGTGCGCAGCTGGCGCGCCACTTCGTCGGCACGCGCCTTGCGCGCCGCGATCTGCTCGGGCGAGGCATTCTCGGGGATGCGCACCAGGATCTGGGAGATGTTCATCTCGACCTTCTCGGCCGCGGCGGCCTGCTCGGCGGCCAGGTAGGTGTCGACTTCGGCGTCCGAAATCTGGATCTTGTTGTCGACTTCATGCTCGCGCAGGCGCTGCATCATGATTTCGTTGCGGATCTCTTCACGGAAGGAGACGAAGGTCGTGCCTTCCTTTTCCATCGCATTGCGCATCTCTTGCAGCGACATCTTTTGCTGCTCGGCAATGCGCGAGATCGCGCGGTCGAGCATGGCGTCGTCGACCTTGACGCCCATTTCCTTGGCCAGCTGCATCTGGGCGCGTTCGACGATCATGCGCTCGACCACCTGGCGCTGCAGGTCGGCCGCTTCGGGCACCGGCGC
>DASRXO010000125.1:0-4237 GCA_035654095.1 Telluria sp. | reverse complement strand
GTCAGGAACTGCATGCTCATGGTATCGAGCGCGCGGTCCGGCCTGCGCTCGGCCACCACCGGCGCGGCGGCTGGCTTGGGCGGCGCGGCCTTGCTCTTGTCGGCCTTGGCTTTCACGCTGGCGCCGGCTTTGGCCTTGGATGCCTTCTTCGACTTGGCGGCGCTCGCGGGCGCCAGCGCGAACGTCGTCAGCAAAACAGCCAGCGCAATTTTCGTTTTCATCATCGTATTCGGCCCTGTAAATATTCGGCTCGCGTGCCCGTACGGCGGGCAGCGACGGGGCGCCAGATTAGCATTAATCGAATCGCTTGAGCGCTTTTGTCACAATTGGAAGCAGTCGTGCGCGCTAGGCCCAGGGGCCGAGCATGGCCAGCGCTTGCGCCATGCCGATGGTCCTGGCCTCGGCCGCCGCATCGGGCGGCAGCCAGTCGGGGAATGGGACTTCGCGGTTCTCGTGATGGCCGGCCGCTGTATGTTCCTGCTCCACCTTGCAGATGCGCGCCGGCGGGAAGCGGCTGGCGGCGGCGGCCAGCGCGGGCCACAGGCGGCGGTGCACCAGCGTGACCTTGCCGTCCACCAGCCGGCAGCTCAGGATGTCCGGGCTGGCTGTCACCTGCTGCAGCACGCCGAAAATCCGCTTGCCCTTGGGGTGGCCCCACCAGCTGCCTTTGATCGGTTCGCCGGCGATCGCCTCGGTCAGCCGCGGCACCGGGCCCTCGGCCGAGACCAGCACCACGCCGTGTTCGCGCACGAAGGCCAGTGCGGCGGCGCCGTCCATCAGCTGATCACGTTGGCGCGTATCAGCTCCTGCTGGCGCGCGTTGAGGGTGGCGACGGCGTCCTTGCCGCCGGCGATATCGGTCAGCACGATCTCGCTGGACTTGGTGAAGCGGTGCGCGATGCGGATCGTGTACGAGCGCGTGATCCAGCTCCAGAAGCCCTGCACGAAAGTCGCTTCGTCCATGTCGCGCCACTTCACGCCGCTGACGCCTTTTTTCCAGGGCAGGACGCCGGCATAGACCCACACCCCGACATCGTCGTAATACAGCTGCACGCTGCGCAGCTGCAGGATGCGGTAGCCGACCAGCAGCGCGGAGCAAACGAAGACCGCGGCCGCGGCGATCTCATTCCACATGAAGGCCAGCGGCAGCAGGCCGAAGAACAGCACGGCGGCGAGCAGCAGCGTGCCGGCGTAGGCGATCCACGATTTGACGCCGATCACGTGGGCGTTCGCCGAAGCGCGCGTTGCGTTGTCCTGTTCGTCCATTCTGGATGCCTCGCTCGTAAAATCGCATCATTACATGGAATGCCTAGCGCGCCAACCCTTCCTGCAGCATGCCGAGCATTTCCGCCGGCGACATGCGGGCCGCCGTGTCGCTGCCTTCGAGCAGGCTGTCGGCCAAATCCCGCTTGTGCTTGTGCAGCTCGACGATTCCCTCTTCGATCGTGTGGCGCGCCACCAGCCGGTAGATCGTTACCGGGCGCTGCTGGCCCATGCGGTGGGCGCGGTCCGAGGCCTGGTCCTCCACCGCCGGATTCCACCACGGGTCCATATGGATCACGTAATCGGCCGCGGTCAGGTTGATGCCGACCCCGCCGGCCTTCAGGCTAATCAGGAACACGTCGCCATCGCCGGCCTGGAAGGCGTCCACCCGCCGCTTGCGCTCCTGCATGGGCGTCGCACCGTCGAGGTACTGGTAGCGGATGCCGCGCGCGTCGAGGTGCTTGCGGATCAGCGTCAGGTGATCGACGAACTGGCTGAACACCAGCACCTTGTGGCGGTTCTCGAGCAGGTCGTCGAGCAGGCGCGCGAACACCGCCAGCTTGCTGCTCTGGAGCCCGAGCTCGGGCGCCACCAGCTGCGGATTGCAGCAGGCGCGGCGCAGCTTCATCATCTCCGCCAGGATCTGGATCGACTTCTGGCTCTCGGGCGCTTCCAATGCGGCCAGCTTGTCGAGCGCGTCGCGGCGCAGCGATTCGTACAGCGCGGTTTCTTCCTGCGTGAGGTCGACCGGCAGCACGATCTCGGTGCGCGGCGGCAGCTCGGACAGCACCTGCGCCTTGGTGCGCCGCAAAATGAAGGGCTGGATCAGGCGCCGCAGCCGCGCCCGTGCGCCCGCCTCGGCGCGCTTGTCCTGCGCCTTTTCGATCGGCCCGGCGAAGCGCAGGTTGAACTGGTCGCTGGTGCCGAGCAGGCCCGGATTGATAAACCTGAACAGGTTCCACAACTCGCCGAGGTGGTTCTCGAGCGGCGTGCCGGTGGCCACCATGCGGAACTCGCCCTGCAGCGCCATCACCGCCTGCGAGCGCTTGGTCTGGTTGTTCTTGATCGCCTGCGCTTCGTCGAGCACGATGGCGTTCCACTTCACCTTGGCGAACAGCGGCGCCTCCAGCTGCAGCAGGCCGTAGCTGGCGATCACGAGGTCGAACGGCTCGGCTCCGGTCAGCATCTCGGCGCGGTCGCCGGCGCCGAACAGCTTGACCTTGAGCGTGGGCGCAAAGCGCGCCGTCTCGCTCATCCAGTTCATGCAGACCGAGGTCGGCGCGATCACCAGCGACGGTCCTTGCGGCGCGCGCGCCAGGATCAGCGCCAGCGCCTGCAGCGTTTTGCCGAGGCCCATATCGTCGGCCAGGCAGGCGCCCACGCCCCAGTGCGCGAGGCGCGCCAGCCATTCGTAGCCTTCGAGCTGGTAGTCGCGCAGTTCGGCCTGCAGGGTGGACGGCAGTTGCGGGGTGAAGGCCGCGTTCGCGCCGATCCGCGCGACGTGCTCCTTCCACGCCTTGTCGGCCTTGACGCCGCCGGCGTCGAGCGCGAGGTCTTCCAGCACGAAGCTGGCCAGCGGATGCACGCGCACGCCGTCGCCGTGTTCCTGGCCGAACGCCGACAGCTCCATCAGGCGGCGGTGCAGCTCGGAGCTGAGCGCCATGAACTGGTTGTCGCCCAGCGCCACGAAGCGGCCCTGGCTGTCGCGCAGCATATCGAGCAGCGAGCGCAGGTCCATCACCTTGTTCTCGTCGACCTGCACTTCGGCGTTGGCGGCGAACCAGTCCTTGTCGCGCTTGATCGTCAGCCGCATCGATGTGGATTCGACCTTTTTCGTGACGCGGAACGACTCGCCCTCCGGCCACGCGACCAGCACCTTGGCCGGGTCGAGTTCCTGCAGTTCGGTGAGCAGTTCGAGGCATTGGAGCGGCTGGCCGAGCAGCCATTCGCCGTGCTCCGCCTCGGCCGATTCCAGCGCATGGCAAGCGGCCACCAGCTGGCGTTCGGCCTCGCGCTCCGCGTTCAGGCTGCGCCGCGCCTCGACCCGCACGCCGTTGACGTCGGCGATCACGCTCTCGGCGCCGCTGCCGGGCGGGTAGTAGGCGCCGGCGCCGGGCAGCGGGCGCACCAGCACCTGCATCTTCAAGCCCTGCTGGTAGGGCAGCAGGTGCACGTGCAGGCGGCCGTCGGCCTCCACCTGGTCGATATCGGCCGCGCTGCCGCCGATGTCCGACTGCACCGTGACGATCGACGAGATCGCGCCGATCGCCTTCAGCACCTGCTTCTCGGCGTGCAGCGGCACCACCAGGCCGTCGCCGACGATCGCGCCGATGCGGCGGTGCTCCTCGCCGATGCGCACCACGCGCAGCCGGGTCGGGGTCTCTTTCGTCACGCAGACGTCGTCGGCGTCTTCCGGCACCGGCGGGCGCATGGTGATGGTGACGCTGCCGGCGCGCGCCTTGACCATCAGCTCCGGTTCGCCGGGCAGCAGTTCCACCCGCGTGCCCGGCGCATCGATCCAGAACAGCAGCGGGTGGCCGACCAGCGCGGCGACCGCCTTGTCCATCTCGAACTGGTGGCGCGAACCGCCGCCGCCGTAGTAGCGGAAGGCGCGCAGCGTGGCCGCCGCGTTGAGGTCTTGCGCGGTCAGGAATTCCATCTCGCGCGCCTCGTCGGCCAGGCGCTTGAGGCCGACCGCGCGGCCCTTGCTCCAGCCGCCCTGCGCGTCGCGCTTCTGCTCGCGCGGCTCGAGCTCCTGCACGCCGTAGTGCGGATCGTACTTGATCATCCACACCAGCCGCGTCTCGCGCACCGCTTCCACGTTCAGCGGCGGCTGCAGGTTGATCAGCGCGTTGAGCTGGCGCTGCCACGGCTCCTCGCGTTCGAACCAGCCGGTCAGGTCGGCCAGGCGGTGGCGCTGGCGCAGCGCGATCGCGCGCTGCTCGTGGCCCACGCCGCCCAGCCGCCCCAGCACC
>DASRXO010000124.1:0-2650 GCA_035654095.1 Telluria sp. | reverse complement strand
GAGAATTTGCAGCGCAAGCAGATCAAGGGCCTGATGCGCGAGTGGGAGAAGAAGTATCCGGGCCGGGTCGAGAGCATCTTCTCGTCGTTGTCGACGGTGGTGCCTTCGCATTTGATGGACCGCGACATGTTCGGCTTCAAGGACCTGAAGGCCGACGGCGAGGCCAACCCGCTGGGCGACATCGCGTTCGACGACGAGCCGTGCTCGACACCGACCGGATACGGTACGATTCCGTTGCTATTCTCGGCTTGATACCTTCTGACCATTGCCATTGCTCGCGACTGTCTCGGCGCTCACATCCCTGCACCAGCGACCTAACAAATTGGCCCCGACACCCCGGTCGCGGGCAATTGCTGCCTTGGTCGCGTCAAGTTGACTAACCAACTTGACCGCTTCTCGCTTAAACTCTTCAGAAAATAACCGTCGTTCACGTGCCATGTCATACCTCCGATAGTGACATCATACCTATCGAAAGTGTCCGTCAGAATGGGGGAAGGCCAAGTCTTCGATATCAAGCCAGTGCAGTATCCCATGCTTCCAATTTTTCCCGAGACGCGGCTATGGTACCTTAGTCCTGCACCTTGAATCTAAACTCTCCTTTTGGCAGCATAAGCTTGGGCACAGTCTTGCCCGTTTGCACGAGCACCGCGTCGGTCGCTACCGCGTCGTCTCCATGCGAGTTGGCGTATGCAAGAATCAGTCGTTCACCAGTAGTCGGCAGCAATTCGGGTGGAATGTCACGTGGCTCGCGTCCCGCCAGGCTTTGCAGCCATTCGGGTCGTCCTTCGCGTTCCCCATAGGCTGGAAAGAAAATTTCCATGTCGACAAAACCTGGTGAGCCGTTAAGCGGCAGATTGTCGCCATCCTTCGTTCGCAGAACAAACGGCGAGGCTGAGGGGAATTTCGCTAGAACCGTCCGATACAATGGGTGCTCGTTGGCGACTGCGCTGCGCGCGTAGAACAGGGTTTGATCGATGTGCAGCGTCGCGTTGGCTCCTAGTAGACGGCGCAGATATACGCCCATCGGCGTAATTTGACCGACGGGTACTTTACCCAGATGGTGATAGCCGACATGAATCAGCACTTTTGCGTTTTTGTCTTTGGCAAAGATACGGTCGTA
This sequence comes from Telluria sp., assembly GCA_035654095.1. GTDB lineage: Bacteria > Pseudomonadota > Gammaproteobacteria > Burkholderiales > Burkholderiaceae_D > Telluria_A. Next base: position 1,530 of record DASRXO010000124.1, on the reverse strand, counting down.
AATATTTTGCGCCTGCAGTCGCTCGCGCCGTTGAACGCGCTCCATGGAGCTGAGACTTCCATCCTCCTTGTCAGTGTCATATGCGACCAGCTTGTAGCCGTTTGCCAACGCAACATTCACCAAGCCTGCGAACATGGGATCTCGCGTGTAATAGCCATTGGACTGAGTTAAGTACTTAAGTTCCGACAAAGGCGCATCATTAAATGCCTCGCACGCCAAATACGTAAAGCCAATTTTCTTCAGCGCTACAGCGAGCTTTTGCGTGAAGGCGCGGTGCATTGGCACCATATGCGCCTCGTTAATCAACACCGCACGCTTACCTTTGGCCGCGGCCACGATAGCTTGCACCGCGTCTTCTGCGCGTGCCTGGTCTAGCTGCCGCGTCTCCTTAAGCGTAGGAAGGTGCGTGGGCGGGGGCGTGCCATAAAGCCGATCCATGGTCGCGATCGCACCGGCCGTATCTCCTGTAAATGACTGTAGATCAGCTAATTCTGTCATCGATTCGTGAACGCTCGCGACTGACGCCGGGCTTCCGGGGGGGGCCGCAGTTTGCAAAGCAGCTAGCGCAGTCGCCGCCGCGGTACGTGCTGCACGTAAATCGCGGAAAAGTGAAGCGGGACCAACTGCTTCGGCGAGCGCATGTGCCGAGGCGAAAGCGATGCTAAGCCAGAGGGTGATGCCAACTTCTAATCGCATGAACTTATCTTCCATGGTTGAAATGCTCCGTGAGCACTCTAAGACTTCATGACATACTGAATGTCGCCTTTTGGAATGCCGAATAGCTATAAGTAGCTTTCGTACATGCCATGACTCTAAAATATCTACGCACACCGCGGTTGCCCCAGCGCGCTTCTAGAATAGTGCAAATTGTACGGCACGTGAGAGAACAACGGGGCATCCACGAAACCTAGTGAATGAAATGGACGCCTCCCTCCTCCGAGGCCGCAGCGATGAATCTTACAGCGGATTTATCGAATCGGCGGCCAACACCCGGGCGCTCTGGAGGAGCACCGTGCTCCACGCAGGGGCTCAAATCGCCCTGCCGGCAGATCGACCGCCGGTTGAGTTGTCATCAGCAGGAACTTGTAGTAACTGACGGCGAGATTGGTGCAGATGGCACGTGGCCTTACAACAGCCGGGTGTGAGGGCCGGGGCCGTGAAGACCGAGGCACAGCAAGCGGTGCTAGCCCTGCACCGGATGCGGCAGCAATTGGTGAAATTTCGCACGATGCAAAGCAACGGCTTGCGCGGGCTGCTTGGCGAGTATGGCGAGGTGATGCCGGTCGGCCAGGCTGCGCTAAATCTGGGCATGAAGGATGCGCAGGCGCGGCTGGCCGAGCGCTTGCCAGTGGTCCTGATCGACACCCTGCGCGAACGGTGGGACATGCTGGCCAGGCTCGACTTGCAAATCGAGCAGATTGAGCAGCGCTTACAGGCATGGATGAAGCAAGACCGGGCAAGCAGATTGATTGCCGAGATTCCCGGCGTCGGCCTGCTGATGGCAACGGCGGCTGTGGCGACGATGGGCGA
>DASRXO010000123.1:0-2211 GCA_035654095.1 Telluria sp. | reverse complement strand
GACACCCAAGCCTATAAGCTGCGGAACCTCATCGAGCGCATGTTCTGCAGGCTAAAGGACTGGCGCCGTATCGCTACCAGATACGACAAGCTGGCACGAAACTTCGAAGCAGCCGTCAACATCGCCGCTTTCATAACTTGGTGGTCCAATTGAGTCTGGAGCCTAGCACTACTTTGGCAGAATTTGGCGATTGATCGTCGATACTGGATTCCCGAATCGGGTTTTCAATGATTCATGGGTGGTCGGCTTTGGAGGGGCCGGCCATGGCGAACATTACGTCGAAATGGGAAGATGAGCTTGCGCGTTGGCTTGAGCCGTTCCTGGATTGTCTGGGTCACAAGGCGCGGCGGCGGATGTGTCCGCTTTATGTTGCAGGGCTGATCGGTCCGGGCGATCGCAAGAGCGTGCAGCCGATGGCGGAGCGGTTTGCGCCGGGCGACTATGACCAGTTGCATCATTTCATCGCCGATGGCGTCTGGGACGCGGCGCCGTTGGAGTCAGAGCTGCTTATTCAGGCCGATCGACTCGTCGGCGGCAAGGATGCGGTGCTGGTCATCGACGACACAGCGATGCCGAAGAAGGGCGATCGTTCGGTTGGTGTCGCTCCGCAATATGCCTCGACGCTCGGCAAGACGGCCAATTGCCAAACGTTGGTGTCGCTGACGCTTGCGCGCCGTGAAGTTCCGGTGATGATCGCATTGCGTCTCTTTGTTCCCGAGAGTTGGACGAGCGATCCGGCGCGGATGAAGCGTGCCGGTGTTCCAGTCGAACATCGTGTAGCGCGAACCAAGCCAGAGATCGCGCTGGCCGAGATTGATCGCGTGATCGCAGCCGGTGTTCGCTTCGGCTGTGTGCTGGCAGATGCCGGATACGGTCTCAGCGCGCCATTCCGTCAGGGTCTCACGGCGCGCGGGCTGGTTTGGGCAGTCGGTATCCTGGGGCGTCAGAAAGTATATCCGGCGGAGGTGAAGTTGATCTTTCCGATAGCTGGTCGGGGGCGCCCCCGTGAGCGACATATTCCGGATCTGTTGTCGATGCCGTCGGAAGACATGCTTGCTGACGCCAAGTGGAAAAATGTGAGTTGGCGGTTGGGGACCAAGGGCAAACTGAAAGCACGTTTTGCTGCCGTTCGCGTGCGGACCGCCGATGGGCCACCACAGCGGATCAAGGACATGGGCCAACAGCATCTCCCCGGTGAGGAAGCATGGCTGATCGGCGAGCATCGCAGTTCGGGAGAGAAGAAATACTATCTCGCTAATCTGCCCGCAGCGACAGACCTGCGCACGTTAGCCGCTACCATCAAGGCGCGATGGATTTGCGAACAGGCCCATCAGCAGTTGAAAGAGGAACTCGGGCTTGATCACTTCGAGGGACGATCCTGGCAAGGCCTTCATCGTCACGCACTCATGACAATGATCGCTTACGCGTTCCTCCAGCATCGCCGCCTTGCAACAGCAAGGCGGAAAAAAAAGAATCAACGGGCCAGCGCCTCAACCGACTTTGCCAGCCGTGCGCCACGCCATCCTCGAACTCTTCGCTCGACCACCGCCGCAGCGATGCCCGTATTGCAGAAGACAAGTCAGCGAAGCAGCAGCGTGAATAAATCTGCCAAAGTAGTGCTAGGGTCTGTCGTCATTTAGAGGATTCGCAAATCATCTGAAGCGTGATTCATAGGAGCCTTCTTTTGGGGGCTTTGCGATGAAGCGCTATGGATTGCGCGACGACCAGTTTGCGCGGATTGAGACTCTTCTGCCGGGGCGCCCCGGCACGGTTGGCCGCAGCAGCGAGCTTGGCAACCGCCTGTTTGTCGAGGCGGTGATCTGGAAATTCCGTTCCGGCGCCCCGTGGCGCGATTTGCCGGAGCGCTTCGGCGACTGGAAGAACACCCACAAGCGCTTTTCGCGCTGGGCCGCGAGCGGGGTTTGGGAGAGTCTTTTCAAGACCTTGGCCGATGATCCGGATAACGAATACGCGATGATCGACGCCACCATTGTCAGGGCGCACCAGCACAGCGCCGGCGCCCGTAAAAAGGGGGGTACGACCAAGCCATCGGCCGCTCGCGCGGTGGCCTCACGACGAAAATCCACGTGATTGTCGACGCCCTTGGCAATCCACTGGCGCTCAGCCTCACCGGTGGCAACGCGCACGACATCACCCAAGCGGAACCGTTGGCAGCTCAGGTCGAGCCCGAAGCCCTGCTCGGCGACAAGG